>NZ_JBLZFY010000027.1:0-44145 GCF_050753365.1 Geminocystis sp. CENA526 | reverse complement strand
AAGAGTCAGAGGGGGAAGAGGGGGAAGAGAAAGAAGAAAATTATTCCAAAACCTTAATTAAATTTTATAAAGAATTTCCTTAAATTGATTCTTATTACTTCTTATCACTATTCCCTTTTCTCTGTCATTATCAAAAGACTTTTTTAGCATTACGAGAATTGGGAATAATATTAATAATTTTTATTAATTGGTAATTTTCATTCCTTATTTCCCATTATTAATGGTTTATATTGAAATAAAGATTTAGATTGCGGAGTATGAAATCATGGAATTAATGATCGAAGATTTGATGGAGCAGTTGGTTGAATTAGGTGGTTCGGATATGCACATTCAAGCAGGAGCACCTATCTACTTTCGTATCAGTGGTAAACTTACCCCCATTGGTGAAGAACCTTTGAACCCTCAAGAGTGTCAAAAGTTAATCTTCAGTATGCTGAATAACACTCAACGTAAAACCCTTGAACAAGAATGGGAATTAGATTGCTCTTATGGTGTTAAAGGTTTAGCTCGATTTCGGGTGAATGTTTATAAAGAAAGAGGCTGTTATGCCGCTTGTTTACGCGCTTTGTCTTCTAAAATTCCTAACTTTGATCAACTTGGTTTACCTGATATTGTCAAAGAAATGACCGATCGACCTAGAGGTCTTATACTTGTAACAGGTCAAACAGGATCAGGCAAAACCACCACCCTAGCGGCGATGTTGGACTTAATTAATCGTACCCGTGCCGAACACATTTTAACGGTAGAAGACCCCATCGAGTATGTATTTCCTAATATTAACAGCTTATTTCATCAACGCCAAAAAGGGGAAGATACCAAGAGTTTCGGTAACGCCTTAAAAGCTGCACTACGGGAAGATCCAGATATTATTCTAGTGGGTGAGATGCGAGATTTAGAAACCATCTCCCTTGCCATTAGTGCCGCAGAAACAGGACACCTTGTATTTGGTACATTACACACAAGCTCCGCCGCTGGGACGATCGATCGGATTATTGATGTATTCCCCGCCGCCGAACAAGCCCAAATTCGAGCTATGTTATCAAACTCCTTATTAGCGGTATTTGCCCAAACCCTAGCCAAGAAGAAAAACCCCAAACCGGGGGAATTTGGACGAGCTATGGCACAGGAAATTATGATTGTCACCCCTGCGATCGCCAACCTAATCCGGGAAGCAAAAGCACCACAAATTTATTCAGCCATTCAAACGGGGGGTAAATTAGGAATGCAAACCATGGAACAAGCCTTAGCAGGGTATGTTAAAACGGGAGTAATTAGCATGGAAGAAGGATTAGCAAAAAGCAGTAAACCAGACGAATTAAAACGCTTAGTTGCAGGTAGTGGCATGGATGCTGTAGCAACAACAGCTACAAAGAGAAGATAAATGAAGAATGAAGAATGAAGAATGAAGAATGAAGAATGAAGAATTAATTAAAACCTATTACCTATTACCTATTAACTATGGCTACTTTTATTGTTCAAGTTAAAGATAAAGCAGGTAACATCCTCAATGAAAGAGTAGTTGCCGATTCCCAAGACGAAGCAAGAAGAATCCTGAAAAAAAGATTTGCCTCTATAGGTAAAATCAAAAAAGCAGGGATGGAATTTGACTTGGCGAGTATTGAAGCCGCCATGAGTAAGGTGACGGTGAAAGATAAAGCGATTTTTTCCCGTCAATTCGCCGTGTTAGTCAATGCGGGGGTAGCAATTATTCGTACCCTAACTGTCTTAGCTGAACAATCAGGCAACCCTAAATTCAAAAAAGCGTTACAAACCATTAGCGGTGATGTACAACAGGGTACAAACCTTTCCGAAGCTATGGCAAAACATCCCGACTGTTTTGATCAACTTTATGTTTCTATGGTGGAAGCAGGAGAAACGGGGGGGGTTTTAGACGAAGTAATGAATCGTCTTGCTAAACTCTTGGAAGATGTGGCAAGGTTACAAAACCAAATTAAGTCTGCTATGGCTTATCCTGTGACGGTGGGCATTTTTGCGGTTATCGCCTTTTTAGGGATGACGATTTTCTTAATTCCCGTCTTTGCAGGAATTTTTGATCAATTAGGCGCAGAGTTACCTGCCTTAACTCAGTTTATGGTGACATTAAGTGGATTTTTAAGAAGCCCTAAAGCCGTTATTCCTGTTTTTGTTATCTGGGGCTTGGTATTTGCTTTTAAACAATATTATAAAACTCCAGCAGGAAGATTACAGATTGATACTTTTGCCCTCAAAGCTCCTATTTTTGGTGACTTGAATGAAAAAAGTGCTGTTGCTCGTTTTTGTCGTGTATTTGGTACTTTAACTCGATCGGGCGTACCCATTCTGCAATGTTTAGACATTGTACAGGAAACTATCCCTAATAAAGTCATTTCTAATGCCATTGGAGCGGCAAAAGATGCCATTTTGGAAGGAGGTATGTTGAGTGTGGCGATCGCAGAGAAAAAAGTCTTTCCTGCTATGGCGATTCAAATGATGATGATTGGGGAAGAAACAGGGGAATTAGATTCCATGATGATGAAAGTTGCTGACTTCTATGAGGATGAAGTTGAACAAGCCGTCAAAGCCTTAACCAGTGTTATTGAGCCTTTGATGATGGTGGGTATTGCAGGGATGGTAGGGACAATTCTACTATCTATGTATTTACCTATGTTCTCGATCTTCGATCAACTTGGCTAGTGAATGCAGAATTAACAATTAAGAATTAAGAATTAAGAATTAATAAGTGATTAAAAATTATTTTTTGGGAAAGAGGATTTTTTAATTAGTTAGTAGGGGCATAATATATTATGTCCGTATAGGCTTAAGCCCTCTTCCTACTAATTATTGGATATGCCTATTATAAGTTGAAAATTTAACATCATGAGTATTAAACAATCAGATTATGAAACGGTGTTAGCTGATTATAGCGATCGATCGCGCATTGTTTCTTTATTGGGGCAACATCGTCAATATTTAGAGATGATTCCAAGTATGAGACGACCAACGGATAGTGTCATCTCTATTCCGTTACCTTTAGCAAAAGTGCGAAATTTGCGTACAGTATCAGGGGATAATTTGAGTCAAGTATGTTTAGATGAAATAACTCCAATTCCTTGTGATTTTGCTATCTTAATGTGCGATCCTGAATGGAAGATAAAAATGGGAGTAGAAATATTAGTGTTTATTCATCGCCCTGATGAGGATTTTTCTGATTTATTGAGACGTTGGCGACAATCACAAATTTATCTGAATAAAGATTATGAGTGGATTATGCCCACCACAGAAGAACATATGTTCAGTGACGTAGCCGAAGAAATTCGCCCTTTGTTTATCATTTTTCCTCAAACTCCTGAGAGAATTAGAAAAGGTTTATCGGGGGCTTCTTTACCCTATATTGAATATACTCCTGAGAGTCCTATTAATGAAAATAATTTACAATCTTTGGTTAATAATTAGACTTCTGATCAAAAACTAACTCAAGTGTTATTGTACAGTAACAGATTAAATATCATCAAACTTCTTTTATCTGAAGCACTTGGTTTAACTTCATTGAACTTTACTTTAGGTTTTGTTTTTTGTCAAAGGGGGAGGTTCGTTTATTCGAGAGCCTTTGAAGACGTAGCTCGATCGAACTGAGGTAAAATAAGAAAAATTATTTATAGATAATGTTGGGTTTCATTCTTCAACCCAACCTACATTTGATTATTACTTAAAAATATGGCTTATTATTGGTTTAAAACATTTCACCTCATCGGTATTGTGGTTTGGTTTGCAGGATTATTTTATCTAGTGCGCTTATTTGTCTATCATGCAGAAGCCAATGAAAAACCCGAACCTGCTCAAAGCATCCTTAAGCAACAGTATCAGTTGATGGAAAAACGTCTGTATAATATTATCACTACCCCCGGCATGGTGGTAACGGTTGCTATGGCGATCGGACTGATTCGCACAGAGCCTGAAATCTTAAAATCTTCTTGGTTACACATCAAATTTTTATTTGTAGGTTTATTGTTGATTTATCATTTCTGGTGTGGTAGAATCATCAAACAATTAGAAAAAGGCGAAAACACATGGAGTGGACAAAAATTTCGAGCTTTAAACGAAGCGCCAACTCTCCTTTTAGTAGTTATTGTCATGTTAGCGGTATTTAAAAATAGTTTTCCCCTTGATATTGCCACTTGGTTAATTGTGGGGTTAGTGATTATCATGGCTGGAAGTATTCAATTTTATGCCAAAATTCGCCGTCAAAATGAGGCGAAGTTAAACTCTCAACCTTTAACAAATGAGTAAATAGTACTATTAGCATTCCTATCTGATTTGTAACAATGATTTAGGATTGCTGATATGAGTGTTAATTAGGGGTTGCTGAAAAAGTCTTTTGATGAAGATAGGGAAAAGGGAAAAGGGAATAAGTAATAAAAATAAAGGTTTTGGGACTTTGCATGAATATATAAATACGAAAATGTTTCAAGTAAAATTCCGTAAAAAATGCTCATTTTTTGAGTAAAAATTGCTAAAACTGCACACTTTTTTAGTAATGTAGTTTGTCTAAACCCTTGATTTTAATAGACTTCTGATTTATTCAGCAAACCCTAATTAGACATTTGGGAGAAAAACAGGCATCTTGCCTGTTCTACGGTGGTATAATTGTGATTGTAGTTTAAAAGTATTGTATTAATCTAAATCGGCTTCCATTACCATAGCGGTTGCTTCTCTAGTGGTGTTTTGAAATTCCTGCACATTAACTTTATTTAACAGCACGATCGAACCTAAAGCCACCAAACCTTCACAAACAAACACAAAACTATAGGCTAACCAAGGATTATCAAAGAAAAATCTACCAACGTCCAAAATCCAACCTCCCAAAGCAATAGCAATCCCCCTCGACATGGCTTGGGCTAAACCCCATGCCCCTACAAATGTACCCGCAGTTTCGGCGGCGGTTAAGTCTAACATCAAACTAATGGAAGCAATAGTCGTAATTCCTGCGGCGACTCCAAATAATACCATTGCCCCTTGTAAAATTTGAGGGGTAGCGGTTAAACCAGCTAGAATGATTAAGGAAAAAGATAACGCAACTAGAATACAACCCATTTTAGCTGTTTTAGTTTTACCCAAACGAGGCACAACATAAAATCCTGTGATACCATAGCCAATTAAAATGCCAATACCCCAAAATGAGTTTAACATGGTTGTTTCCCCGATCGACATATTAAACACTTCACCGCCGTAAGGCTCAAGAATTGCCTCCTGCATGAATAAACTCATCGTCACCATGACAAGGAAACTAAAGAAAATCCCTGTTTGACGGGAGGAAGTAAGAATTTTTAAGGCACGTTTCAAACTAATACCGTCTTCTCTATCCACAAAAGATGATCTTAAACGATAACGGGAGTATTTTTTCTCCACTCCCCATGTAGCAATAACCGTTAAAATCACCACAATAATTGGCACTAATAGAAAAATAGAGTTAATTGGTGCGATGAGGTTATCTAAAGAAATTACATTGTCTTCTCCTACCGCTAAATTTTTGAGCAGAATATTTCCCGTAATTCCCCCGATAACTATGCCAACCATCAGCATAGACCAAATTATACCAACTATTTTAGATCGATCGTCTTCATCAGAAATATCCACCAGTAAAGCCGTAAAAGGAGTCGAACTTCCTCCCGTGGCAATACCTTGTACAATGAACACTAAAGCTAAAATTAAGCTCACAAATACTGTAAAAATATTCCATTGCCAACCGTTATTTTCAACAATATTGCCCCCTAATAGCCACACTAATTGTACAGCCAAAAAGATACAAATTCCCGAAATAGCGATGCCTAAACGAATATAACCCGTACGATGTAAACCGAATAACTTTTTACTGTCGGATAATTGCCCTAACCATACTCTTGTCGGTGCGACTAATTGTCCTAATGCTAATACACCTGCTGCGATCGTAGCAGGAATGCCTAACTCAGAAATCATCACACGGTTTAACACCGCTAAAGTCAACACCGAGATTAAACCGATACCGAGATTAAATAAGCCTAAACGTAATACCGTTAAAATATCAACTTTAGGGATTGTTTGAGGATTTTTTTGAGAGATATAATTATCTGTAGTCATAAATCAATATTAATAAACTATACTATTTCAGAACTTACGCAATGATAATTGTATTGTGTCATTGCGAGGTAACGAAGCAATCTTAATCATTTTGATTTTTTTGTTTTAATCCCTAATTCCTCTACTTCTCAAAACTATTTTTCAACTTGATTAACAAATAATTTCGGAAAAATTAAACCCGAAGATTCTTTATACTTTTCAAACTCAGCATAACGAGAAAGAGATTGATCTTTTTTCAGCATATTAGGAATAAATAAAATAGTAATAAAACCTAGTAAAATTATATAAGGCAACCAATGATTTACTAATAATGCAAAACTAAAATAAATTAAAATTTCTCCTAAATAATTAGTATTTCGACACCTAGCAAAAAATCCTTTGGTGATTAAGCCCTGATGATATTTAAGAGTATAATATTTTTGAGCATCACTACTATAATGAAGAAAAATTCCTATAATATTGATACTAACTGCCGTAGCAATTAAAATCTCAGAAGGTTGTTTATCAGAACTTATTAAAATAAATGGTGCTATCCAATATAAACCAAGAATAAAAAAGAGAGTAATTCCTAAAGGTAAAGAAATTTCTGTTTCCCATTGTTTATCGGGATAAATTTTATCTTTTAATAACCATAAAATTCCATAAGTTCCATGAAGTTCTAAATAAATCAACGCCCCAATATTAAAATTATTATAAATTATCATTAAAGATAAAATAAAAATAAAAGTTAGTGCTTTATGAAGATTAATACAGTGTTTTATTTTCATGTTGTTACTTTGATGTTTTTATAACTTAAATCATTTTTGATTCTGCTAACTTATTAGGTTAGGAAATAACAATTTAGTGATACCAGCAACTACGGTTAAAACAATTCCTACCAAAATACTTGCAAAAATACTTCTATTGATAAACTCTACATTTTCTAGTCTTTTGTTTAATCCGTTTTGGTTTTCATCTAATTTTGCTACAGAGGTTTTAATATCATTCACATCCTCCGATAGTTTATCTATTTTATTTTCTAATCGGTTTACTTCTGTTTGAACTTGATTACTTATATCATCTATTTTATTTTCTAATCGATGTACTTCTGTTTGAACTTGATTACTGAGATTATCTATTTTATTTTCTAGTCGGTTTAATACATCAACCAGATTAATTTCTATGGTTTGAGTCATGATTTTTATGATTTTAAGATTTTGACAACTAAGAATATCTTAATCAGTTTTGAGAAAGATTTACAGAAATTACACGCTCAAAAATACATCTATCAGACTATAATTAGCTCTAACTATATCTAATCTTTTTATTTAAAATTTAATAACAAAACGTGAATTACTCGTTATCGGATGCTCAAAAACGCAATACTGAACCTCTAAGACATTATAACCCCCGATCGATCGCTGACTATTATCGTTTTCGTCCTTGGTTGGGAATATTTCGCAGTTTAAAAATTATTCTTTATTTCGGAATTTTTATTATTCAATTAACCCTAGATAAATTGTTCAATCAAGAAGAACAAAATAAACAAAAAAGAGCCGAAGATTTAAGAAAAATTTTAACAAAATTAGGACCTACTTTTATTAAAGTTGGACAAGCTCTTTCTACCCGTCCTGATTTAATTCGTAAAGATTTTTTAGAAGAATTAATTAAATTACAGGATCAATTACCACCTTTTGATAATGATACTGCTTTAGCCATAATCGAACGGGAATTAGATTTAGAAATAACTGAGGCTTATAAAGAATTTTCAACTTCTCCCATCGCCGCCGCTAGTTTAGGACAAGTCTATAAAGCTGTTTTACACACAGGGGAGGAAGTTGCAGTAAAAGTTCAACGCCCTAATTTATTACCAGTTATCTCTTTAGATTTGTATTTAATGCGGTTAGCTTCCCGTTGGGTTGCTCCATTTTTACCCTTAAATTTAGGTCATGATTTAGGCTTAATTGTGGATGAATTTGGTACTAAATTATTTGAAGAAATTGACTATATTAATGAGGGAAGAAACGCTGAAAAATTTGCTTCTAATTTTCTAGGAGATGATGAGGTAAAAGTTCCTTGTATTTATTGGCGTTATAGTACCCATAATGTCTTAACTTTAGAGTGGATTAATGGCATTAAATTAAATGATTTAGACGGTATTAAAAAGGCAGGTTTAAACCCTGATGAAATTATCCGCATCGGTGTTACATCTGGATTGCGTCAATTATTGGAACATGGTTTCTTTCATGCTGATCCTCACCCCGGTAATTTATTCGCTATGACTGATGGTAGAATGGCTTACATTGACTTCGGTATGATGGATCAGTTAACGGAAGATACTAAGGAAACGATCGCATCCTCCGTAGTACAATTAATAAATCGTGATTATGAGGCTTTAGCTAAAGATTTTGTTAATTTAGGCTTTTTAACTCCTGAAACGGATATAAACCCCATTATACCTGCCTTAGAGAAAGTTTTAGGGGATGCTGTAGGACAAAGCGTAGGAGACTTCAATTTCAAAACAATTACTGACGAATTTTCCGAATTGATGTTTGACTATCCTTTTAGAGTACCTGCAAAATTTGCTTTAATCATTCGCTCTTTGGTGACACAGGAGGGGTTAGCATTAAGTTTGAATCCTGATTTTCGCATTGTGGAAGTCTCTTTCCCTTATATTTCTCGTCGTTTGCTGATGGAAGAATCTCCTGCTATGCGTAAACGTCTCATTGAAGTCTTATTTAAAGATGGTAAGTTTCAATGGGAAAGGCTAGAAAATATGATTGCGATCGCACGTTCCGATCGACAATTCGACTTACTGCCCACTGCTAGTTTAGGCTTACAATTTTTAGTATCAGATGAGGGAGACTATTTGCGCCGTCAACTAATTACGGCTTTGATTGAGGACGATCGAATCCATACAGAGGAGGTACAAAGATTATGGACATTAATTCAACCCGAATTTGAGCCGAAAAAATTGTTTAACGTTGCCTTACAAGCTATTCGACAATTTGCAGTAAACTAATTAACAATTAACAATTAACAATTAAATTATTTTAACTCCTCAATATCCTAAATAAAATTTAACTTCAAATTAATGATGTGATAGATACTAATAAAAATGAGCAAAAAAATTTATCCTCGTACAAATTTACGCAATTTATTAGTATTCCCTTTTGTTTGTCAAATTTTGGCAATTTTAATCCTTATTAGTTATTTATCCTATCGTAGTGCTAAAAAAGCATTATCGGAAATAACCATTGATTTAAGAAATGAAATTGCCTTCAAAATTGATAATTATTTAGATGATTATTTAACGGAAGGTAATCAATTAAATCAAGTTAATAGAAATGCTCTTATTATTAACCCTTCTTTGTTTGAAAATTTGGATTTATTAGGACGTTATTTTGTCGCTCAATATCAATGGACAAATAATATTGATAAAATCGCTTTTGCTGATGCAAAACAAGGGAATTATATCGAAGTTTTGAAAACATCTTCAGGAAATTTTGAGTTAACTATTTTAGATAGAAATAAGTCTAATGATTTATTGACTTATCAACTTAATTCTCAAGGAAAAATTGTTAAACTTTTAGACAAAAAAAATAATTCTAATTTTGATCCCCGTCAACTTTTATGGTATCAAAACACCGTTAAACATAATCAACAATCATGGCATGAAATTAATAACAATTCCGTTAATCAAGAATTAGTTGCTTTTATTAATAAATCTGTTTTTGATGATGATAATAATTTTTTAGGAGTCTTAACTAATCAACAAAGTTTAGTCGATATTAGTCAATTTTTAAAAGAGATAAAAATAGGTAAAACTGGTATCGCTTTTATTCTCGATCGAAATGGTTTATTAATAGCAAATTCTTTATATAATAACTCTGAATATCAAGATTTATTAACTTCTGCTATCAATCATCAAAATAAATATATTTCAAAAATAACTAAGTTTTTAGAATCTAATAATGTACTTACTCAAACTAATCAAAAACCTCTTTATTTTGAGTTAAATATTGATAATAATAAACTGCTAACTAAAGTCATCAATATTAATAATGATTATGGAATTAATTGGTTTGTGGTGTTAGTAATTCCTGAATCAGATTTTATGATTTTTATTATGGAAAACACCAGATTAACCATTACATTATCCTTAATTGCCTTACTATTTGCTGTTTCTAGTGGCTTAATTACGTCTAAATTTTTGATACAACCTATTATTAAATTAAAACTCGCTTCTCAAAAAATTTCTGAAGGAGAATTTAATCAAAAAGTACCCTTACAAGGTATCGAAGAATTAGACAGTTTGGCAATGTCATTTAATAATATGAGTCAAATGTTAGAGGCATTTTTTGATCATTTGAATAAATCTCTACAAGATGTTTCTAATCTTAAATATGCGATTGATCAATCTGCTATTGTTACTTTAACAGACCCCAATGGTAAAATTATTCATAGTAACGAAAAATTAACAGAAATTTCTGGTTATTCTCAAGAAGAATTAATTGGGAAAAAAACCAGTAAATTTAAGTCGGGTTATCATGATAAACAATTTTATAAATCTATGTGGTTAACGATTTCTAAATGTCAGGTATGGCGAGGAGAAATAAAAAATAAAGGTAAAGATAATCATTATTATTGGGTGGACACTACGATCGTACCTTTAACTGATGATAAAGGACATATTTTACAATATTTATCTATTCAAACAGAAATTACTGAACGGAAAATTTTAGAAAAAAACTTAGAAAAAATAGTTGATATTAGGACTCAAGAATTAGCGAAAGCCAATGAAGAAATTAGTTTATTAAATCAGCGTTTATGTTCGGAAAATATTTTAATGAGTGATAAATTAAAAATTATCCATGAAATGCAACAATTAATTTTACCAAAAAATGAAGAATTACAACAAATTAAGTCTTTAGATATAGTGGGTTATATGCAACCAATGGACGAAGTAGGGGGGGATTATTATGATGTTTTAGAGTATGATAATGTTGTGACTATTGGCATTGGAGATGTAACGGGGCATGGTTTAGAAAGTGGAATGTTAATGTTGATGACTCAAGCATCTATTTGTACGTTAAAACAAAGAGGAGAAACTAATCCTACACAAATTTTAAACACATTAAATAAAGCAATTTATCATAATGTTCAAAGGATGAAATCTGAAAAAAATCTGTCTTTAGTTATTCTTAATTATTCTGATAATCAACTACAAATTAGTGGGCAACACGAAGAAATTATTTTGGTGAGAAAAGGGGGTAAAATAGAATTAATTGATACGATCGATCTAGGTTTACCCATAGGTTTAGATTATGATATAACAGATTTTATTGATCATAAATTAATTACCCTTAATCAAGGAGATGGAATTGTTCTTTATACCGATGGCATTACTGAAGCGAGAAACGTTGATAAAATGCAATATGGGATCGATCGACTATGTAATGTAGTAAGCCAAAATTGGCATTTAGACATAGAAAGTGTTAGAGATATTATTATTAACGATGTCAAAAAATTTATCGGATTAAATAAAATTAATGACGATATTACTTTGCTGATATTAAGACAAAAATAAACGATCGATCTGTTTTTTTATCTTAAATACCTATTACCTATTACTTATTACCTATTACCTATTACCTATTACCGAACTTCAGCAAAAGCCTATGAGACAACTCCTAACTAGCGGTTAATTGATAACGGTTAGTAAGTTTATCTAACTGCTGTAATAACAAGCTGAGGAATAAGCCGACATCGGTGACAATACCAACAGACTCCACTGAGCCTCGATCGCTCAATTTGGTTACAACCGCAGGATTGATGTCCACACATACCATTTTCACCCCTGCTGGAGTCATATTTCCTACCCCGATCGAGTGCAACATAGTAGAAAGCATGATGATCATGTCTGTACCTTTGAGCAAACGAGAATATTCTTCCTGTGCTTTAATTAAATCCATGTAGGTGTCAGGTAAAGGGCCATCATCACGAATTGAACCTGCAAGACAGAAAGGCACGTTATTTTTGACGCACTCATACATGATACCCTTAGTCACGATTCCTTGTTCTACGGCTTGGGTAATACTTCCTGCACGGCGAACTGCATTAATTACTTTGAGGTGATGACGATGCCCTCCACTAACGGGGATACCTTTGCGCATATCCACCCCTAAAGAAGTACCCATAATGGATTGTTCCATATCATGAACTGCGATGGCATTACCGCCGAGTAAACATTGAACGTAACCTTCACGAATTAAACGGGAAAGATGCTCAGAACCGCCGGTATGAATAACTACAGGACCTGCTACTACAGCGACTTTGCCTCCTTGATCACGAATGTGGCGCATTTCCCATGCAATTTGTTCAACTAATAATTCGACTCGTCTTTCACTAGAAACACCACCGCTCATGAAACTAAATTCTTGGGGTTTATTTCTTTCTTCCCTCGATTGGGTCGATCGAACCGTACGAATACCATCCACACCAACTACAACTTTTTCCCCTACTTCTAAGTCACGCAAAAGTTTGCAAGTAGCAGTAGTACCTTCTTCCGTTTCAGAAATTACGATCGCACCGTCCATGCGTTGATTAGTAACTCTTTCCCAATAACCGTTAACTCTTACTTCTGTGGGATAAATAGTCGTTACATAAAAATCATCAGGAGAAACACCTGCTTTAATCACGGTTTCGAGGTTAGCATCAGATTCTCTTTCAGGGAGAGACATTGCGCCCAAATCGATAAGTAAGCTAACAATATCCTCCATCACATCTCCAGATGGAGCGGAAATGCGGACTTCGGCGGTGGAGGGGCTTTGTCTTTCTACTCCTAAGTCGAAGTTAAGAACTTTAAAACTACCGCCCTCTTTCACTACCACATCTAAAGCACGATTCATTAAGCCACTATCGAGTAAATGTCCTTCCATTTTGATAATTCGACTGGTAACACTGACGTTAGCGTGAACATCGTCTAAAATAGGTTCTGTTACTCGTAAGGTGAGACATTTAGCTGCACCTCCAGCCTTCAAAAATTCTGTTAAGGGTGTTTGAATCACTCGGAAGCCTTTTTCGGTGATGCGTTGCTCTAAATCATGACTAATTTTGTTCATGATTACCACATCGTTAATATTAACGGCATTACAAGCAAAGTTAACAGCGTCGGGTTCTTCCACTACAATACGTCTTTCTTCGGGAACACGCATCTCAATTAAACGATTAGAGTAGCTATCGAAGGCTTCGGGATAGTAGAGTAAGTAACCGTTAGCTAAAGGACAAAAACAGGTATCTAAATGATAAAAACGATTATCGATGAGGCGTAATGATAAAACTTCCGTGTCTAACCATTTGGCAATATAAGGGTGTGAGTCTAATTCCGATCGAAATCCGTAACCTGCCCATAACCAACGCCCTTCTCGATCGAATAAAGCATCTCCAGCGCCTTCAAAGGGTAAATCTTTTGGCAATTCATAGACAGTGAAACCATTTTCTTCAAACCACTGTTTAAAAAAAGGTTCTTCTCCTTGTCTTTCGGGGTGATAGAAGCGACTTAACACCACATTTTGCCCTAAAACTAAACCAGCATTAGCAGTGAAAACCATATCAGGGACACCTTTTTGAGGGGTAACTAAATCCACAATAGCGTGTTCTTTGATAATATGATACAATTTTTGCCATTGCTCTACCGCACGTTCTCTACTAGATTTATGTATATTACCTTCCATCCAAGGGTTGATCACATAATCCACATCATAGTGATCAGGGGCGCACATTAAAATGCGAATATCTTGATTCATAAGAATTTAAAATTTACTATAAAGCTATCAAATTTAATTGGTTAATGGTATTTGTAATCCATTTATTTTTTACCAACATTCCATTATAACTTTATATGGTTAATACTTTTAGCTTTAATATCTTGAAACCATAACTTATGACTTATGCCATAATATTTGATAACTTTGTAATCTTTAAAAAATAAGATTTTTTTGAGTTTAATAAACTCTTTTATAAATTAAAAATTAAATCAATTTGAATATGGAAATTATTAAATAACTATAGTTTATTGTCATTTTACATTTTAGTAAACTTAAATATTTCTTAATTATGAAACATTGAATCTTCTCATTAGTCTTTTATAGTTAACTTTTTCCCAATCCATGCTACGTCCACTAAACCATTAAAAATAGCGATGGCAACATCAATACCACCTTTTGAACTATCAATACGAATATGAGGAATAGAAGATTCTTTAAGTCGATTATTAATCATTTCCTTGCGAAAAAATCCTGATGGAGTAGCAATAATTAAACTAGGTTGAATAGGATATAATTCTATTAAATCTAATAGATAAATTAACATGGGAGAATTTTGACCAATAATAAAAATAGCGGATGAATAACGCAAGGCAAGATTTTCTAAAAGTAATGATTTTTTTTGTCGTAATGAAACAGGAAGGGAGATATTTTCTAAACTATAAATAGGATTAAGAAAACTGTGTTGTAAAGCATTAAAAATTCCCGTTTGAATAGTGGCTTTATCTACTATAATTGGAACTCGATCGTTTAAGGCTTTGACGGCAAATTTAAAAACATCGGCAGAAAAATTAACTAAGGAAGAATAATTTAAGTCTCCTGTTATACTAATAACTCTACGCACTATCTCATATTCAGCACTAGAAAAACGACTCTTATCTATTTCTTGATCAATAATTGCCAAATTTTGTGCGGTTAATAAATTCCATTCCATTGATTTATTAAATATTTTTATTTTACCTTAGTTCGATCGAAACTCATATTAAATAGGGAGTGCTGAAAAAGTATTTTGGTGCGGTTGGGTTTAATATCTTAAACCCCTACATTATCCATTCTTAATTCTTAATTCTTAATTCTTAATTCTTAATTCTCCATTAACTTTTTTGACGATAAAACACCCCAATACCATTATGTACTCTGGCGGCAGTGGCGGAAGATCGATCGACAATTTCACCACCAAGATACATTTGTGTTGAACTTCCACCGTCTAAATTTAATGCCGATACAGCGCCCATTCTTTGTAAAATTTGGGCAAATTCCGCTAAACTAGGTCCATTTCCGCCTACTCTGTTATGTACAGCGACTAATAACATTCTACCTTGATTATCGATCGCAATGGCACTACGGGAGGCTCTTTGGGTGTTAAAAGCTGTACTGAATTTTTCCGCTTCACCGTTTAAGACAATTTGATTATTTAAAAGTAAAAGAGGACCTGCCCCTATAATATAAGGATAATTAGCGAAATTTGCTGGAATAGTGCCAGTATTGAGGGTAATTTGGTCATTTATATTGATTTTATCCGCAAAAGTCTTAGCGCTTCTAAACACTAATAGATAGTTTCTTGGTTGCAGGGTAATGGAGTCTTCTCCTGCTTTCCTCGCCGTAATTTTATCCCTGACAATGTTATTTTCTACCACCACAATAATTTCATTATCACTCAAGGTAGTGTAACTATTACCCCAAGTATTAGTATAACGAGCAACTCCTGCTTGAATATAGCCACTATTAATATAGCTATTGACTAATCTTTCCCCTTTATCGGTAGTAATGATTTCTTCTATCATGGTTCGATCGAATTGTACATCTCCCATGTCATTCCATGCCATCACTCCACGATTTAAAATAGGGCTAGATAACCAATTTTCACGATTTTTAATCGCACCTAAAGGTAACTGATTATTACGGTTAAAAAATCCTGCATTAATTGCCGCCATCGCTTCTGAATTTTGACCAATATTTTTCAGAGGTGCTGTACCAATTACCGTATTATTATTTGGTAAAATAGGCTTTAAATCCACATTAAAACTCTTTAAATTAAACATTAAAGAAGATACAAAAAAAGAATCTTGGTTATTGTTTAAATTGATATATCTTTTACTAAAAAATAAGTCATTATTCCAACTAATATCACGAGGAGTAAAAGCAAAAGGGGTTATATCCACTAATAAAAGACTGGGATTAGCCGAAGTAACTTTGACATTATTTCCAGCAGGTAAAGTAATATTGACTAGGGTTTTATTGTCTGGATTAGTAACAGTAAATAAATTCTGTTTAGGTTGGATTTCTTGCTTTCTAATCTCATCTCCTTCCTCCTCATCTAAACCAGAAGTATCCAAAGGTTTTAACGGTTTTATTTCTTCTAATAAACTCGAATTAGCTTGAGCATCAATACTAATAATAGCTTGATCTCTTCCTTGACTTACCTGAAAAAAACTAGGTTTATCTAACTCAATAATAATTTTTTTGCCTTGATTTTCTGTTACTTCATATACCTTATTTACTTGAGCAGAAGGCATATTTAACTCTAAAATATTGTTATTATTATTAATTGAAATAGGAGTAGTTTTCGTCAAATTAGTTATATCTAAATAGCGAAAAGGATTAACAAATCTAGCAGGTAAAACATCGTGATAATTAAACCATTTAACAGGTTGTCTTTCCGTATTAGTAGTACTCATTAATTCGATACCTAAAATAGCTTCAGCACTCATGTCACTAACTCCCGTATGAATACCGTCATTTTCCTGCCATTGTATCCATGAAAAATTGACAAGTTTTTGATTAATTAGCACATTTTTTCCTTGAGCAATAATGTTTAAGGGTGTAGATTGAGCAAATACTGGATTGAAAAATTTACCCGTAGTAATTAATTGAGGAATATTTCCGATAAAATTAACGAGAAAAACTGTACAAAAAGTCAGTAATAAATATTTTGATTTAAGAATTTTTTTTGGCATAACATTTATTAAACTATAGTGGTTTTATTTAAGGACGATCGAACTGATCAATTAGTTTCCGATTATTTATTAATAATAATCCATCTTAAAACTTATACCTTTATTAATTTATAATAAACATTTTTTTAGATTAATTCGATTCTCAATTTTTTTCCTAATATGGAGGTTACTTTAGTTATAGTTTGTAAATTAATAGAAGCATTTTGAGGATCTAATAAACACTCTAAAGATGAACGGCTAGTATTGATTTTTTTTGCCATTTCTGTTTTTGTCCAACCTAATTTATTCATTTCTTGTTCAATTTGATAGGCAATTATTTTTTTTATTGCCCTCGCTTCTACTTCAACTAATAAACCTTCTTCTTCTAAGAAATCGTCAAAATTACTACCTAGATACTGATTATTCATAATTATTTATTCTTGTAAATTTTTAAGTCTTATTTGAGCTATTTCTAATTCTTTATTAGGTGTCTTTTGTGACTTTTTAATAAAACCATGTAATAGAATCATTGACTGATTTTGAATACTAAAGAAAACCCTAGCGATTTTATTTTTTAAGTTAATTCTAACCTCCCATAAATCAGTAGATATTTTTCTCACTAATGGCATTCCAATAGGATAAGAAAATTGTACAGTTTTGATCGCCTCTCCTATGAGCTTTTTTTCTTCTTGAGATAGATTTTTTAACCATTCTCTTACCGGTTCTTTATTATTTTCTGATCGATAAAAAATAACTGTTAAAATTAAATTTTGATCATCCATGAACAGATTGTACCATGTTAAATACTAAATTTGCTTCTTAATTAGATTATTTCTGATAATAATGATACCATTACCATATAAATATGTACAATAATTATTTCGATCGAATTTAAAATAAATAATAATAAAATCAAAACAACATATTTGCAATATTAAGATTATTGTAATAAAAAATTAACTGAAATACTTTTAATAAAATTAAAATATAATTGATATGAAAAATAGATTACATCAAAAAAAATGATCGATTCTCAAGGCTACTGGCTTAAAAATACTCATATTCCCACTTGTTTAATTGTCGAGGAAGGTTTTATTCCTAACACAAGAGAAAATTTGTCTCTGTGTGATATACAAATTCAGGAGGGCAAAATCACTCAAATTATTCCCTCCTCCCTTGATACCATTGGTATTGATTTACAAAAAAATATCCTCTTACCCTGTTTTGTGGATATTCATACTCACCTTGATAAAGGGCATATTTTCGATCGAACTCCCAACCTACAAGGAGATTTCGACACTGCTTTAGAAATGGTGAAACAGGATTCTATTTATTGGGATGAGGAAGATTTATATAAAAGGATGAATTTTGGTTTACAATGCAGTTATGCCCATGGTACGATCGCGCTTAGAACTCATTTAGACTGTCATGAAGCCCAAGCCGACATTAGTTTAAGAGTATGGCAACAGTTGAGAGAGGAATGGCGAGATAAGATAACTTTGCAAGGGGTGTCTTTAGTCAGCTTAGATTACTTTCTCACGGAGGAAGGGGTAAAACTGGCGGATAAAATCGCAGAAATAGGAGGAGTTTTAGGCGGTGTGGCTTATATGAATCCAGATATTGACAGGCAATTAGAGAATATTTTTGAGTTAGCCAAAGAAAGAAATCTCGATTTAGACTTTCACGCTGACGAAAACGGCGATATGTATTCGGTTTGTCTGCAAAAAATCGCTAAAACCGCCTTAAAACTCAATTTTACTAATAGCATTCTCTGCGGACATTGCTGTAGTCTATCTGTGCAACCTCAAGGAGTAGTACAGAAAACCATTAACCTAGTAAGGGAGGCAAATATTAACATTGTCAGTTTGCCCATGTGTAACTTATATTTGCAGGATAGACAGGAAAATATAACCCCGACTTGGCGAGGGGTGACGAGGGTAAAAGAATTAAAGGAAGCGGGGGTAAAAATTGCCTTTGCCAGTGATAATTGTCGTGATCCTTTTTTCGCTTTCGGTGATCATGATATGTTAGAGGTGTTTAATCAGTCTGTGAGGATTGCGCATTTAGATACTCCCTATGATGATTGGATTGCTTCCGTTTCCAAAACCCCTGCGGATTTAATGGGATTACCTCAATTCGGCAGAATAGGTGTTAATTATCCTGCGGATTTTATCATTTTTAAAGCTCGTTTTTTCAGTGAATTATTATCTCGTCCTCAATTCGATCGAACTATTATTAGAAATGGTAGAATTGTCGATCGAACTTTACCTAATTATCAAGATTTTACTTAGAATAGTCACAATGTAATAATAATTAAAATTGTTAATGGATGATCATGCTAATAGACTCATTTAGATTACCAAAAACATTATTAGAAGAAGTAGAAAAATATGCAGTAAATCAAGGCATTTCTACGGAGGAGTTTATTCTTTATGCGGTAATGGAAAAAATAGACTTTTTAAATCAAGAAAAATCAGCAAAAACTATTCATAACCCTTGGTTAAAACTTGCAGGTAAATATAAAGACGATCGAGATTTTGATAAAGTATTAACTTATATAGAAGAATATCGTCATGAATTAGATAATGAATCAGAAATTAAAGAAGTGTAAATGATCGATAAAAAGACAAACTAAAATATATTATATTCTTGACACAGATCATTTTTCTCTTTTACATAAATTTTTTTAGACTAAAACTGCATTAAATAAATAACCAATGCAGATAATTCCAAAAGTAGTTAAACCAATAAAAATACCTAATAATTTAGGTTTTAAAACCTTGCGTAAAATGATCATTTGTGGTAGAGAAAGAGCCGTTACTGCCATAGTAAAAGATAAAACTGTGCCGATGGGCATACCTTTAGCAAATAAGGCGGAAGCAATAGGTAAAACTCCTGCAATATTGGTATAAAGAGGCACTCCAAATAACACTGCAATAGGCACAGCAAAAGGATTATTTCCTCCTATCCATTGACTTATAAATTCAGTGGGTAAATAGCCGTGAATCCCTGCACCAATACCAATTACCACATAAAGCCAAACAGATTTAAGAATTTCACTAGATTGAAAATAACCAATTTTAAACCGCTCATTCCATGTTATTTTTTCAGCTTCAATGATGTCTAATTCATCTATTTTTTCATTATCAGCTGATTGTCTTTTCATTTCCCAGATGAAAGATTCAACCCATTTTTCTAGTTTTAATAAGCCAATTATATAACCTGAAATTACTGCTAATGTAACCCCAAAAATGATGTAAAATAAAGTAACTTTTAAACCAAATAAAGCTAAGAGTAAAAATACAGCTACTGCATCCACCATCGGGGCAGAAATTAAGTAAGAAAAGGTAATTCCTAAAGGTATTCCAGCCTTAATAAAACCGATAAATAAAGGTACAGCAGAACAAGAACAAAATGGAGTAATTGCCCCTAACATTGCGGTTAAAATATTACCACTTAATTTGCGTTTTCCTTCTAAATAAATTCTAACTTTTTCTGCTTCTAAAAAACTTTGAAAAGTGCCGACAACAAAGCTAATTACCACTAATAAAGTTAAGACTTTCGGCACATCATAAAAGAAAAAGTGTAAACTTCCCCCTAAAGGTGATTCGACAGATAAACCTAATAATTTTGTAACTATTTGAGTTGATAACCAATCAAAGGGATAAAATAAATCAAACATAATTTTTAACCTTTTTATGATTAGGTTTGTAGTGAAGGCTTTAGCCTTTTATTAAAGTTAATAAATTAAATTACTACAAATGAGTTAAAAAATAATCGTGGTGGGCATCGCCCACCCTACAAGGTATTATTGTAAGAAGGCTTGAATTTGCTCTGGTGTTAATACTTTTCCTTTACTAACAACCTTACCATTGATAGCTAAGGCAGGAGTTGACATCACTCCACGGGTAGCAATTTCGATCGAATCGGTGATATGGTTAATGTCGGCGGTAAGGTTAAGATTCTCAACGGCATTTTTAGCATTAGATTCTAATTGTTGACATTTTTTGCAACCTGTGCCTAAAATTTCTAGTTTAAGTGTCATGGCTTTTTCTCCTGATTATTGTTGAGTAAAATAATTTTCAGTAAAATCTTTCAATGGGCAATTTTCTTTATGTTGTAATTCCAACTTAGCAAATTCAGCTTGGTATTGCTCTTGTGTCCAATTTTCTTCATCCGCTATCGTCAATAGTGTCATTACTCCTGCTCGTAATCCCGATGCACAACGGATATATACATACTGAGGGGCGCAGTTAATGGCTTCTTTAATATTATTCAGGGTATCCATATTAATATTTTGGGGAGATACAGGGATATTAAGATATTTAAACCCTAAATCTGTCATGGCTTTTTCATCTAATAAGTTACCTTCTCTCTCCGTACATAAGTCAATGATAGTGTGATAACCTTGTTGATGGATTTCTTGGAGTTTATCTGTATCTACGATCGAACCTATAGCCAGATGTTCTCTGATATTCTTTAACATAGAGTAATAGTGTTTTTTAGTTTAACTATCTTGATGATAAACTCTATACTTGGGTATAAAGTCAAGGGATAAATAAAATTTTTTTTGGCAGAAATGAATATAGTTAAATCGTTTTTTAAAAAAATGAATGGTATAATAACTCTAAAACTCTTGCGTTTTGCCTACCTTCATCAAAATACTTTTTCAGCAACCCCTAATTATTTACATTTAACACTTGACATTGATGATCAGGATTAGGATTATGAAGATTAACTTCGCATTGTTTTAATAAAGGCATTAATTCGCTTTTTAATCCTTCTAATTGTCGAATTTTGTCCTCAATTTCCGCTATTTTGCCTTTTAATTGATCATATACCACTTGACAGGAGAGCGATCGACCCTTTTTCAGATTTAATAATTCTTTAATTTCCTCAAGGGTTAAGCCTAATAATTTAACTTGGAGAATAAAACGTAAATTTTCCATATCTTCAGAGGAAAAAAGACGATAACCCGACTCGCTACGTTGAGGAGAAATCAACCCAATACGTTCATAATAGTAGATTGTTTGAGCATTAATATCTAATCGTTGACAAACTTGTTTAACCTGCAACATATTCTTTTTTTAGTCTTCAAGATTTATTTGCCAATCTTCCCTAGATAAATCAAACTCCTCTAGGATTTTTTCACAGAAAGAATAAATATCTTGTGCTGATAATTGCACTTCTACAAAAATACCATTTTTTAATTGACGAGTCGATCGTAAATCCCCTTTATTTTTCGACAAAAAACGAGGAAAAGTTAGTAATAATTCCTCAAATTTTTCGGTTTCCACTTCCGCAATCGTATTCAAAGTTATCTCTAAAACATCTCTCCAAGTTTTAACCGAATATTCATCATTCAAAATTATTAAACTCTTAGGAGTGCTTCCCGTAACTCCTTTTCTTACCCTTCCTTTATAATTTTTATCCCCAAAATAATGCCAAATTTGTAAGGCAATATTTGCTAATTCTTCACCCCTATTTTCAATAGTTTCTCTACGCCAATTAAAAACATTTTGAAAATACTTATTAACTTCTAAATGACTATTTATTAATTCCCTTTGTTTATTAGGAAAAATGTCATTAGATAATTCAGAATTATAAGCAGTTAAAGTTAAATTCCCTAGAGAATGTAATAATAAATCATGGGTTATTTCATAATCTTCTCCGAGATGATTTTTCCACCATTCATTTAATTTTTGAGGCATAATATGTTCAATGGTAAGATTATCAAAAGAAACCATTTCTTTATGTCCAAAAAATTCTTCTATGGATTCTAAAATTAATCTTGCTTTTTCCGTGCGATTACTACCATATAATTTAACTTGTTTAATATTTTCTCTAAATTCATCATCTAAAGGATAATCTTGAGTTTGTAAATGACGCTTTAATTCTTCTAAAAAATTCATATTTTTTAAGTCAATATTTTTTGTTACTTGACTGTATAATATAGAAAAAATACGATTTAATCCTCTCGTTTGTACATTACAGACAAAGCGTCTAATAATAAAATTTTCAACTATTTTACAAATATCAATAAAATCTGTTTCTGTTAATCTATTTTGTTGCCAATCATCATAACAATTCAATAAAAAAGGATAGACAGTTTTTATATCTAGGCTTTTGATTCTTTTTAAATACTTCCTGACTTTTAGATTCTTTTCTTGCTGTGGATTTAAAAAAATAGCATAATAATTAGCAAATTTATAAATATCTTTTAGATAATCACTAACATTATCTTTTATGGCTTGTTCTTTTAACTCGAAATAAACTTCATTTATCTTGACATCTTTACCTTTTTTTGTGAGATAATGACGCATAAAATCTGTTAAGTTATCCCCTAACAAATTTTCCATTGGTAGCCAATATTGTTGATAAATTTTATCTTGCTTATGGTTAGAAATACCCATAAATAAATAATTACGAATTAAATCAGCTTGGGTTAAAGGTTGCCCTTTAGCGTTTAAACTTTCAAAGACTAAATAGGGGTTATCATCTTTTCCTAAAACTATACTGATAACAATTAAACAAGCACCAATAATATTAATTAATTTTTTATATTCATTATCAGAAAATCTTTTAATTTTACGAGCAAAAAAATCATAACATTGATAAATATAATTTTTGGATGATTTACTCTCAATACGATCATTCGTAATAATTTGGTAAAAAAATTGTCTATCTATTTGAGTAGGTAAAACTTTATAAAAATTGTCCCCTTCTTCGTAGGCATTAATCAAATATTTATCATTAATTTCCTGAGAAAGTTTATTGTTATTATTAGTTTTTGCTTTATCTCTAAGAGTGGCTAAAAATATCAATATTGTTGTTAATCTTTGTTGCCCATCAATTAATAAAAACTTACTTACTCCTTCAGGAGATGACTCTATCTGCATAGTGACTATTGAGCCAAAAAAGTGAGGGGAATTAGTATCACTTTCCCACAATTCCATAATATCATTCCAAAGTTGTTCCCATTGAGATTTACCCCAACTATAGGGGCGTTGAAATAAAGGAATAATATATTGTTTTTCTCCTTGTATAATATCCCGTAAAATGGTTTCTCCCGCTTGCATTTTTTTGATAATTATTTTTTGTTTTAGTAATTATATCATCTTTGTTGGTAATTAAAATATGTTTTGTATATGGAAAGATTATCTTAATCAAATTTGATCATGATAAAAATTTAAAATTAATGAATTTTATGCCCGATATATATAAGTAGTTAATATCAAGATTATTGTCTATTTCTTTGCTTTTTATAATCATAGTTTTCCTGATATTCAATAGTTCCAAATAATTCTATAATTTTCTCTCTTTTATACTTATTAATATAATCTTTTAATGCAGTTTCAACTAATAAATTAATACTAGAATGTTGTCCTAATGCTAAGGCTTCTTCAACTAAATTTTCATCAAGTTCGATCGATTTTGTCATAGTTTTTTATAAAAAAAGGTAATAAAGTAGGTTGGGTTAATAAAAGCCTAACCCAACAAAACATGATCTTTTATGCTAGATCAAAACGATCGAGATTCATCACCTTAACCCAAGCCTTGACGAAATCTTGGACAAATTTCTCTTTATTGTCATCCTGTGCGTAAACTTCGGCATAGGCACGAAGAATGGAATTTGAACCGAACACTAAATCAACTCGTGTAGCTGTCCATTTCACCTTCCCAGTTTTTCGATCGCAAATTTCATACAAATTCTTACCAGCAGGTTTCCATGAATAATTCATATCTGTCAAATTCACGAAAAAGTCGTTAGTTAATACCCCTTCATTATCAGTAAATACACCGTGCTTAGTACCGCCATAGTTAGTACCCAAAACACGCATACCGCCCACTAAAACCGTCATCTCAGGGGCAGTTAACCCCATCAGTTGGGTTCGATCGAGCAGTAATTCTTCAGGAGTAACAGCGTAATCTTTTTTCAACCAATTACGAAAGCCATCGTGGATAGGTTCGAGAGGTGCAAAGGATTCAGCGTCCGTCATTTCCTCTGTAGCATCACCACGCCCCGAAGCAAAAGGAACGGTAATATCAAACCCTGCTTTCTTCACTGCTTGTTCAATACCAACATTACCTGCTAATACAATGACATCAGCGACACTGACACCGCTATCTTGAGCAATTCCTTCGAGAATAGCCAATACTTTAGCTAAACGCACAGGCTCATTACCTTCCCAATCTTTCTGGGGAGCTAGGCGAATACGACCACCATTAGCACCTCCGCGCTTGTCTGAACCTCGAAAAGTTCTGGCACTATCCCAAGCAGTAGATACCATTTCGCTAATGGTTAAACCACTGTTAGCAATTTTTTCTTTTACGGCTTGAACATCATAATTACTATTGCCTACAGGAATGGGGTCTTGCCAAATCAAGTCTTCTTGGGGGGCTTCTGTACCAATATAGCGAGTTTTAGGTCCCATATCTCGGTGAGTCAGTTTGAACCATGCACGGGCAAAAACATCGGCAAAGTATTCGGGTTCACGATAAAACCGCTCTGAAATTTTACGATATTCTGGATCAAGTTTCATTGCCATATCAGCATCCGTCATCACCAAGTTACGGCGGATAGAGGGGTCTTCCACATCCACAGGCATATCTTCTTCTTTAGGGTTGATGGGTTGCCATTGCCACGCACCAGCAGGGCTTTTCTTCAATTCCCAGTCATAATTAAGCAGTAAGTGAAAATAACCGTTATCCCATTGGGTAGGATAGGTTGTCCATGCACCCTCAATGCCACTGCTCATAGTATTACGTCCAATGCCACGCTGAGTTTTGTTAATCCAACCCAAGCCTTGATCTTCCACATCAGCGCCTTCAGGTTCAGCACCAAGTAACTCTGCATTGCCGTTACCATGACATTTACCCACAGTATGACCTCCTGCGGTAAGGGCAACGGTTTCTTCGTCATTCATCGCCATACGATCGAAGGTAACACGCACATCATGGGCAGTTTTGAGAGGATCAGGTTTACCGTCCACTCCTTCGGGATTGACATAGATTAACCCCATCATTACAGCCGCCAAAGGATTTTCTAATTCTCGTTCGCTAGAATAACGACTTTGAGGATTATCACTAGGCGCTAACCATTGCTTTTCTGCTCCCCAGTAAATATCTTTTTCGGGATGCCAGATGTCTTCTCGTCCAAAGGCAAAACCGAAGGTTTTTAAGCCCATAGATTCATAAGCGATCGTACCTGCATAGGCGATCAAATCTGCCCAACTGAGTTTGTTACCGTATTTTTTCTTAATGGGCCAAAGTAAACGCCGTGCCTTATCTAAGTTAACGTTATCGGGCCAAGAGTTCAAGGGAGCAAAACGTTGATTTCCAGTACCTGCACCGCCTCGACCATCGGCAATACGATAAGTTCCTGCGGCGTGCCAAGTCATACGGATCATCAAACCGCCATAATGTCCCCAATCGGCGGGCCACCAATCTTGGCTATCTCTCATTAGTTTATGTAAATCTTGTTTGAGGGATGCTATATCAAGTTTTTTCACCTCCTCCCGATAGTTAAAATCTGCACCTAGGGGGTTTGTCTTTCGATCGTGCTGACTCAAAATATCGAGGTTTAGTGATTTGGGCCACCATTCCATATTCGACATAGTATTTGTAGTGATACCGCCGTGCATTACTGGACATTTGCCACTGCTTGTTGTCATATTCTTTTTATCTCTCGTGAGTTAATATAGGTTTATCTTAACGGATAGTTTTACTTTTGTTATCATAGCGTTGAGATAAATAAAATTCACAATTAATTCTGCTTACCTACTTAACATTGAGTTGTGCAATTAGTGGACAAATTTCCGTTGTTTCTTGATTATCTATGTTTACCTCATTTATTCTCCAACTTTCTCTATAATTTTCTAATTCAACTTTGAAAGAAGTCATTTGTTTAATTTGGGTAGTTAATTCTTCAATTTTTTTATCCAATAGATTTTTGACTAATTCACAGGGTGGCTTACCGTAATTACGAATCTCTATAATTTGCCTAATTTCTTCCAAAGAAAATCCCAAAGATTGAGCTTTTTTGATAAATTCAACCACTTTAACCGCTTCTAATTCGTAATATCTATAAGCATTTTCCCCTCGTCTTATAGGCTTGAGGAGTTTTAGAGTTTCATAATATCGTAAAGTACCAACAGAAACTCTGGTTTGTTTTGCGATTTCACCTATTTTTAAAAGATTATTCATATTCACAACCTCAAATATTATAAATTTACTTCAAACTCAAAAAATTTTGACTTACCCCTTGACTCTCTAGTTAACTATAGAGTTTATCATAGAGACATAAACTCAAAAAAAACTTTTTTAAACAATCAAATCCGCAAAATAAGTACTTTTTAAATACTGAAATTGATGATTTATAGCCTTATATTGATTTGATATTTGTTTTTTGTTATTAATTAATAATGAGGTAATGAAAATGGTAACAATAGGGAAAAATACACAAGTAAAATTATACAGGATGTCCATGGGAGAAAAAGAATGCCCTTGGGGTTTAAAAGCAGTTAATTTACTCAAGGAAGCAGGAATTGCTTTTGAAGATATAAAATTGACTAGCCAAGAAGAAGTCGATTTATTCAAGGCTAAATATAATGTAGCAACGACTCCACAAATATTTTTTGATCTCGATCGAATTGGTGGTTATACTGATTTAGCGAATTATTTTGGGGTAACAGCAAAAAAAGCAGATTATTCCTATACACCTGTGATTGCGTTATTTTCTACAGCAGGGTTAATCAGTTTAGCCTCCTCTTTAGGATTTACAGGTTTTATGGGGGTTTCTCTGTCGATGTTAGCATCATTAAAATTAATGGATCTTAATGCTTTTGCGGAAAGTTTTGCAAAATACGATCTCATTTGTCAACGTTTCAAACCCTATGGCAAAGTTTATCCTTTTCTGGAGTCGATGATTGGCTTAGGTTTATTATCAGGAATCCTTCCCTTAGCCACTGGCATTGGTGCATTTACATTAGGTATTAGTGGTGGTATCTCGGTATTTAAAGCCGTTTATGTGGATAAACTAGAATTAAATTGTGCCTGTGTTGGTGGTAATTCTAAAGCACCGTTAGGGGTTGTGAGTTTTGCGGAAAATGCTATCATGGCGATTATGGGAGCTAGTTTGATTTTTTCTAATGTTTCCGTTAACTTGAATCAACAACAATCTATCTCTCCATTGTCTAGTTCGATCGTTCAGGAAATCAAAAAATAGATTTTTTTCTCACGCAAAGACGCAAAGATAGTTTTAAGTCAAAATCGAGAATAAATAAGTTAAGAAACAAGAGATTTACATCATTAACAGGTATCGGACTAAAATGGAAATCTTGCTGTTTATACTTAAAGTTGTCACTATTCGCAGTATCTAAACTTTATCAAAAAAAGTCAAGACTTGTCAAGGGCAAGACGAACAAATTTTAAATTTTTGTGCAATTATTCACTATTTTTTAAGAGAGGAATTTGAGATAAGGGGATAGTTAATGTGACGGTTGAGCCTAATTCTTCTCCCATGCTATAAAAGGAGATTTTGCCCCCCATTGCCTCTACTAAGCGCTTAGAAATGGCTAAACCTAATCCCGTACCGCCATAAGCCTTCGTACGAGAGCCATCGACTTGGTAAAATGTTTCAAAGAGTTTTTCTTGTTTGTCTAAGGAAACTCCCACACCCGTATCGGCAACGCTAATTTTTATCATGCCGGGGAAGGTTTTTTCTTTGAAGGTAACTGTTTTAATGATAATTTCTGTGGTGACTTCAATACCTCCCGTATGGGTAAATTTCAAGGAATTACCCACGAGATTGAGCATCACTTGTAATAATCTTTGATAATCAGCGTAGAGTAATATATCATCATAGGTTGGCGGTAATATTATGTCCAGAGAAATGTGTTTATTATCGGCTTGAGTACGGGCAAATCTTTCAATTTCTTGGTAAATAATATTTAGAGAAATGTTATCAAAGTTAAATTCTAGTTTTCCTGCTTCTATTTTGGCGATGTCTAATATATCATTGATTAAGTTGAGCAGGTGCAGGGCTGAATGATAGGCTTGAGTTATAAATTCTCTTTCTTCTTCTACACTATCGGTTAAGTCATCGAGGATTAGTTTTAAAAATCCCAAGATTCCGTTTAAAGGAGTCCTTAATTCATGGCTTGTACTAGCTAAAAATTCTGTTTTTAATCGTGATGCTTCTTTTGCTTCAATATTTGCCTGTTCTAACTTTTGGTATAGCATAGCATGAGCCATAGCAGTTCCCACTTGATCTGCTAATTCTTGTACTAATTCTAATTCCGCTTCATTCCATTGTCTAATTCGATCGCACTGATGTAAAACAATAATGCTGTTAAATTCCTGTTGATAAAAAGTCGGTACTAACAACACGGATAAAGAATCACAACTTTTATATAAATT
The DNA here is from genome assembly GCF_050753365.1 of Geminocystis sp. CENA526. NCBI lineage: Bacteria > Bacillati > Cyanobacteriota > Cyanophyceae > Chroococcales > Geminocystaceae > Geminocystis > Geminocystis sp. CENA526. The sequence goes on along the minus strand of NZ_JBLZFY010000027.1, from coordinate 14,891 downwards.
ACCTATAATTATCTTATATTTTCGATCGAACATCACTTCTTGGAGAATAGGGAAATCCTGCACATTAAAACGCTTTCCTAACAAGGAAGGATATTGCCCATCACAATATTCGGCTTTTGCTTCTAAATATTCTCTATTGTCAGCAGACGTTAACAAAAGACAACGATTTGTACCCAAGGCTTCCCCAATACTGTCAACGGTTTGTTGCCAAATGGTGTTCAAATCAAGGGTACGACGAATTTTACGGGCGATAGTCGTTAATAATTTCTGGTAGGGATCAGGATTTGTTGGTAAGGTAGATGTCAAACATATTTCTTGATCTTGTAATTGATGCCCCATGACTAATACTAATTCGGCTGTGCCATTGTCGAGAATTATGGGGCTGATAATTAATTCAAAGGTTAAAGAGTGATGTTCATAACATAAGACACAATGACATTGTTCGGGTATTTTACGAGTTAAAATCCTTTCAATTCTTTCCAGATAAGCTGATTTAGCAAAGGGATATAATTTTGTATTTGAATCTTCCGTAATAATACTTAATTCTAGTAATTTCGATCGCCAATAAAAAGAATGATAATTACCCAAAACATCTTGAGTAAAAACCAATTCGCTACCCAAAGTCGCAAGAGATTGATAGTTATTATTGACTACATTTAATGTCATTGATTCTTTAATAATCTACAATTAATTTAATGATAATGGAAAAAAGCTCAAAAGAAAATGTAGAATTAAAAATTGAGAATTAATAATTAATTAATTTGCCGATACCAATGAGCCTACTTTTTACTCATTACACATTACTCTTTACAAATTACTCATTTAGTCATTCCATTCACCCCTAGGAGGTACAGGAGGATTTCGTCTTAAAGTACGAGTTAAATCGTCATCTTGCTGTCTTTCACCTTTTAACCATTCTTTTAACGCAGATTCAATCACTCGACTAGGATCATTTGTAAGATGTTTGATTTTTTCCACTAACTCAGAATCGAGATGAATGGAAATTTCTACCTTATCGTTACCACTAACACGTCCTTCGGATACAATTTGATTATTCATATACAATTTACTAACCCTACAATTATCTATTTTACTATTTATTCTATATATTTCTATTGTCCTAGATTTTTCCCTATTTTCCTAGTTATCAGTCAAGATAAGTTAAGAAACGTTAATTTTTGCAAAAGTTACTTAGGGGTTGCTGAAAAAGTTTGAGGAGGGGATGGGTATCAGGTGTCAGATTATTCAAAATCAAGGTTTTCAGTCATTGCGTCATCATCAAAAAAAACAAGGGTATTGTAAAAAAATCAGGTTTGAAATGCTCTGTTTATGTAATTACATGATAAATTTTTCGATAAATTTTTGTTTTCGTGGATTTCTGTGGCAAAATAAAAACTACCTAAAATCAATACCAGTCTGATTAATGGAGCAACAAATTCGATCGAACTCATCTGACTCTATCCTTATCGCTAGTAATCTATCCAAAAGTTTTGGCGGTTTAAAAGCCGTAAATAATGCCAGTATAGAAGTCAAGGCTAACAGTATAACAGGATTAATAGGTCCTAATGGTGCGGGAAAAAGTACCTTATTCAATTTACTCTCAAACTTTTTAAAAGCTGACACAGGAAAAGTCTTATTTGAAGGTAAACCTGTTCATAATTTAAACCCCCATCAGATTGCAAGACAAGGTTTTATCCGTACATTTCAAGTCGCTAGGGTATTATCTCGTTTAACGGTATTAGAAAATATGTTGTTAGGCAGTCAACAACAAACGGGAGAAAATATCTTGTCAGTGATTGTCAATCAAGGCAAAATTCGTAAGGAAGAAAAGGAAAATCGATCGAAAGCCATGGGTATCTTAGAATCTGTAGGATTAGCTGAAAAAGCCTACGATTACGCAGGGGCATTATCAGGAGGACAGCGTAAGCTACTTGAAATGGCTCGAACTCTAATGACAAATCCTAAACTCATTTTACTAGATGAACCAGCCGCAGGAGTAAACCCCACTTTAATTAATCAAATTTGTCAACATATTGTTAACTGGAATCAACAGGGAATTTCTTTTCTCATCATTGAGCATAATATGGATGTGATTATGTCTCTTTGTAGTCATGTTTGGGTATTAGCTGAAGGGACAAATTTAGCGGATGGTACTCCTGACGAAATACAAGGAGACGATCGAGTTTTAGAAGCCTATTTAGGGGGGTAAAGAAAATTATATTTAACTGAAAACTATAATTGATAAAAAATCTTTCTTTTTAAGCTAATATTTGTTAGCTTACTTATTGTCTTGCAATATTTTATTAGTCTAAAGTACAGTTATAAGAAGAAACCCGTGCATAAATAAGGGTAATTTCTTTAGATTCTCCCATGACGCTAGAGAGTTCGTATCTTCTGAGTCCTGTGGGAGTTCTAATGGTGCTAATTTTTCCTGTTTTATCCCAATTTCGGAGGGTTTGAGTGCTAACTCCGAGGGCTTTTGACGCTTCTGCCGCCGAGACATATTCTTTTTTTCCCATGAAAAAAGGTATGCTAAAATTTTTTTATTATTCTAACACACCTTTTTGTTTTTATGTATTTTCTTGTATAAGATATTAACTTTTTATGCTTTAGTCATTCTTTAGTCATTAACAGTCATAGTATAAAGAAAACTCGTAAGGATGAGGACGAAGACGCATGGGGTTAACCTCATTATCTAGTTTGTACTCAATCCAGTTTTCAATAAAGTCAGTGGTAAATACGCCAGTCTCAGTTAAGAAAGCATGATCATTTTCTAAGGCTTCTAAAGCGGCTTCTAAAGAACCGGGGGTAGAAGGAATTTTGCTTAATTCTTCGGGGGATAAGTCATAAATATCCACGTCTAAAGGCTCACCCGGATCGATTTGATTCTTAATACCATCGATACCTGCACATAACATCGCTGCAAACGCTAAATAAGGATTACTGGTAGCATCAGGGCAACGGAATTCTAAACGTTTCGCTTTGGGGTTAGTACCCGATAAAGGAATACGAATAGAAGCCGATCGATTTCCTTGAGAGTAAGCTAAGTTTACAGGAGCTTCAAAACCGGGTACTAAACGTTTGTAAGAGTTAGTGGTAGGGTTCGTTAAAGCTAATAAAGCAGGAGCGTGTTTAATAATACCACCGATATACCATAAAGCCATCTGACTTAAACCTGCGTACTTATCACCTGCAAATAAAGGTACACCGTTATTCCAGAGAGACTGGTGAGTGTGCATACCAGAACCATTATCATTAAATAAAGGCTTAGGCATGAAAGTAACGGTTTTACCGTATTTTTTCGCTACGTTTTTAATACAATATTTGTAAGTCATTAAATAATCTGCCGCTTGAACAAGGGTAGAAAATTTGATTCCTAACTCATTTTGTCCACCAGTTGCTACTTCGTGGTGATGTTTTTCAATGGGTACACCACAAGCCGCCATAGTTAAAAGCATTTCTGTTCTAATGTCTTGGGTGGTGTCAGTGGGAGCTACGGGGAAGTATCCCTGTTTGTAGCCCGGTTTATAGCCTAAGTTACCACCTTCTTCGACTTTACCAGAGTTCCAACGACCTTCAACGCTGTCCACATAATAAAAACCTTTGTTTTCAGTTTGATCGAAACGAACATCATCAAAAATGAAAAACTCAGCTTCAGGACCAAAATAAGCTGTATCACCGATACCACTAGAGGCTAAATATTCAACCGCTTTAGCTGCAATACTACGGGGATCTCTGGAATACCATTCACCAGTACGAGGCTCTTTGATACTACAAATCATGCTTAAAGTGGGTTCTTTGTAGAAAGGATCGATCCATGCAGTGGTGGCATCGGGTACCATTGCCATATCGGAGTCATTAATGGCTTTCCAACCACGAATACTAGAACCATCGAAGGCTACACCGTCAACGAAAGAACTTTCATCTATTTGGTCATAATAGAAAGAACAGTGTTGCCAAATGCCGGGCATATCAATAAATTTGAGATCAATAATTTTAATATTGTTCTCTTTGATCATCTGTAAGACTTCTTGGGGTGTTCCTGGCATTAACTATTTCTCCTTTAACTTTACTTACTTTATTTGTTTAATCGCTCAAACACTTAATGCTAAAGATAGATTTATTTTTATTTTGTAGCTATTTATACATAATCTTTAAATTTGTTACCTGTATTGCCCTTAAACTTTTATTCGTCTAAAGGTTTGTTATCATTTTCTTGTGTGGAACTCAAGTAATTTTCGGTTCGATCGAACAAACCATAGGTTTCTCTGATAAGATACAATGGTCTTCCCTTCACTTCTTCATAAATTCTGGCAATATATTCGCCGATAACTCCTAAAGTAATTAATTGAATACCGCCTAAGAATAAAATAGTCACAATAGTAGAGGCGTAACCGGGTAAATCAACACCAAAAATCAAGGTTTTTAGTAATAAAAATAAACCGTATAATAAAGAGATAAAAGAGATAAATAAACCAAAATAACTCCAAACTTTTAGAGGAATTGAACTAAAAGAAGTGATACCATCTAATGCAAAATTCCACAATTTCCAATAGTTAAAACTGCTTTTTCCTCCGTATCTTGGTAAACGTTCAAAATATATTGCAGTTTGGCGATAACCTACCCATGAAAATAAACCTTTCATAAAGCGATTTTTTTCTGGTAATTGTCTTAAAGCGATGACGACTTTTTCATCTAATAAACGATAATCTCCAGTATTAGCAGGAATAGGAATAGTACTAATTTTGCCAATAAAACTATAGAAATAATCGGCGGTTTTTTTCTTTAACCATGATTCCCCTTGACGAGATTTTCTCACGGCATAAACCATATCAAAACCTTCTCGCCATTTTTCTAATAACTCAATAATTAATTCGGGTGGGTCTTGTAAATCGGCATCGATGGGAATTACGGCTTTTCCTGTGGTATAATCTAATCCTGCACTCATGGCGATTTCTTTACCAAAATTACGGGATAAATTAATAATTTTAATACGTTTATCTCGATCGTGATAATCAATCAAAAGTTTTAAAGTGTCATCTTTACTACCATCGTTAATGCAAACTATTTCATAGTCTAAATTAAGGGGATTTAAGACTGATTGCAAACGAGAAAAAAGAATATCTAAATTTTCGGCTTCGTTATAACAAGGTATTAATAAAGATAATTCTGGTTGATTTTTTTTCACCATTAATTGATTGTTAATATTTAATACTAATAGTTTTATTTTTTCTCTCTAAATTTGGTGAGAGATGGCTTCAGATTGCTTCGTTACCTCGCAATGACTATTTATTACTAATGATGATTTTTCCTTGTCGTAGAGTTTGCCAATTTTCTCCTGTCCATTTTATCACTGTAGAGGCGATGCCAGAATATTCTTTATTGTCATAATCTAAGGCATAAACGGAGGGAAATTTTTTGGCTATGGCATACATATCCGTTAAGGCTTCTTCTCCCGATAAATTAGCGCTAGTGGTTGCCATTCCTCCTGTTTGACGGAGAATTTCCTGCGCGATCGAACTGTTAGGTACACGAACCCCTATACTATTAGGATTAAGAGGATTCATTTTCGGTGGGATTAAGGAAGAAGCAGGTAATACCATAGTTAAACCACCGGGGAGATATTGATAGGCGATGTCTTGCCAAATTTTTAATTCTTCATGTGTACCTTTAACATATTGCCAGATTTCATCTACACTGCTAACCATTAATATCAAGGGTTTTTCATAACTTCTTTGTTTCAACTCAAAGATTAATTCGCTATGACTAGGTTTTACAGCTAAAGCTGGTAATGTGTCAGTAGGAAAGCTGACTACTTGATTTTCGATCGCCTTTTGGATTAAAACAGAAATAGAAACCATGAGAAGAATTAAGAATTAAGAATTAAGAATTAAAAACTATCCACTATCCACTATCCACTATTCACTATCCACTATTCACTATTCACTTAAAAAATGCGTATAGTTTTTTTTGGTACACCAGATTTTGCGGTTAACAGTTTACAATCATTACTTAATCACAGTGATTATGATGTCACCGCCGTTGTCACTCAACCTGATAAAAGACGGGGTAGGGGAAATAAGATGATACCTTCTCCTGTGAAGGAGTTGGCTTTAAAGTATGATTTGCCTGTCTGGCAACCCCTTCGCATCAAAAAAGATAAGGATACCCTTGAATTGTTGCAGAAAAGTCACGCTGACGTTTTTGTGGTGGTTGCCTATGGGCAAATTTTATCAAAAAAAATCCTGAATATGCCAAAATTAGGCTGTATCAATGTTCATGGTTCAATTTTACCTGAATATCGAGGGGCGGCACCGATTCAGTGGAGTATTTATGATGGAAAAACGGAAATGGGTATAACTACTATGCTGATGGATGAAGGTATGGACACGGGTGATATGCTATTAAAAGCCTATACTTCGATCGAACTTTTAACTAATGTAGAAGAATTATCTGTAAAATTAGCACAACAAGGTGCAGATTTATTGATAGAAACCCTCGCAAAATTAGAGGCAAAAGAAATTCAACCTATCCCTCAAAATGAAGAATTAGCCACTTATGCACGTTTAATTGACAAAGCAGATTATCAAATTAATTGGCATCAATCAGCATTACAAATTCATAACCAAATTAGGGCATTTTATCCCCATTGTATCACCACATTTCGATCGCAAAATTTAAAAATAACTCAAAGCATTCCCTTAACAGAAATTGATACCTTAAATTTACCTTCTCATTTAAGTAAATTACCATCTTTTTTACAAGATATAGATAACCTTTCGGGGGATATTGGAGAAATAGTTAAAACCGTGAAAAATTTTGGTTTTATTGTGCAAACTGGAGCAGGATTATTGTTAATATTAGAAGTGCAATTAGCAGGGAAAAAACTGCAATCTGCATGGAATTTTATTAACGGTAGTCATCTAAAAATAGGTGAAAAACTTATCTAAAAGCAGGACGTTTTCATTCTCGAAAATTTAATATAACTAAAAACTATCATTGATAAGAAATATAGTCATTTTTTATGGTTAGAAAATCAATTATTATGGCTCTTCTACAGTAGTTATTCCCAATTAATAGAAAATAATTAAGGCTCTTCTACAGTCGTTATGATATTTTAGTAATAAATAATCGTTAAAAGTGTTGATATATAATAGGTTTAGGATTTTGAAAATGCAAATATTATAAATTTACAGTTTTAATTTAACCTAACACCTGCCACCTGACACCTGACACCTGACACCTATCCCCATCAAAAGACTTTTTCAGCACCCCCTATTTAATCTCCCCGAACTTGTTACCAATATGATATAATTGAAGATTGCAGTATTTAAACTTTTAAAGAAAAATGAGCTTAACTCAAGAAAAAAAACAAGAAATTATCAGTAAATATCAAATGCACGAAACTGATACAGGATCATCTAATTTACAAGTAGCATTGTTAACCGAAAGAATTAGTCAACTTACAGGACACTTAAAAGTTAACCAAAAAGATCACTCTAGTCGTCGTGGACTTTTAAAATTAATCGGTCAACGCAAAAGTTTATTAGGTTATATTAAAAAAGAAAGTCCTCAAGCCTATCAAGACTTGATTCAAAAATTAGGTATTCGTGGTTAAACACAATTAAATAAATTATTATGCCATCTCCATCTAATCGCAACTCTTTACCTTTTGAACCCAAGAAAAATAAAAAAGTCGTTAAGAAAACGACTAATAACACTCCTGTAACTAAATCTGAAAAAACATCTAACCAAAATTTCCGAAGCAACAAACAAAAGGCTTCCTTAAGAGAAATTCCTGAAGTGGTTAGTAAAAGAATGATTCGCAGAATGGCTATTTTTAGCGGAATTCCTACAGGTTTGGGTATTTTATCCTTTTTCGCTTTTTATTTAGTGGTAAAACAAGAATGGTTTAAAGTACCTAATACCGCCGTATTATTGGTCAGTATGGGTTTATTTGGGTTGGGTGTGTTAGGTTTAAGTTATGGCATTCTTTCCACATCATGGGATGAAGAAAGAGTTGGTACTTGGTGGGGTTGGTCAGATTTTTCCCTCAATTTTAGCAGAATGACTTCGGCATGGAGAAGCGCACGACAAGAATCTATTAATAATAAATAATTAGCTATTTTGTGTGATTTATCTCTAGCAAACTATCATCATTGAGGATTTTTACCCCTAGTTGATATTCTATGGCTTTTCGATCGAACTCGAAATTATAATTTATTCTTCTTGGGGGTAACTTATCAATCTATAGAAATTTTACCGTCATCAAATACCAGTCCTAGCACATTTATTAGTCAAGGGAAATATAATTATGATCGTTGTAATGAAAGTGGGTACTCCCGAAGTGGAAATTACCCGTGTCGGGGATGAGTTAACCACATGGGGATTGACTCCTGAAAAAATTGTCGGACAACATAAAGTAGTTATCGGTTTAGTGGGAGAAACTGCTTCCTTAAATCCAGAGCAGATTCAAGAAATTAGCCCTTGGATTGAAACAGTTTTACGAGTAGAAAAGCCGTACAAACGAGCCAGTTTAGATTATCGTCATGGGCAACCCAGTGAAGTGGTAGTGCCTACTCCTAATGGTGATGTCACCTTCGGTTTAAATCATCCTGTGGTGATTGTAGCAGGTCCTTGCTCGGTAGAAAATGAAGAGATGATCGTAGAAACCGCTAAGAGAGTAAAAAACGCAGGAGCAAAATTTTTAAGAGGTGGAGCTTACAAACCTCGTACTTCTCCCTATGCTTTCCAAGGGCATGGTGAAAGTGCTTTACAATTATTAGCCGCCGCTAGAGATGCTTCGGGCTTGGGCATTATTACCGAAGTTATGGATACCGCAGATTTAGATGTAATTGTAGAATTTGCGGATGTGATCCAAGTGGGTGCGCGCAATATGCAAAATTTCTCTCTTTTGAAGAAAGTCGGTACTCAACCTAAACCAGTGTTACTGAAAAGAGGTATGTCTGCCACTATTTCTGAATGGTTAATGGCGGCGGAATATATCCTTGCTGGGGGTAATTCTAACGTTATTTTATGTGAGAGAGGTATCCGTACTTTCGATCGAGAATATGCCCGAAACGTCTTAGATTTATCGGTAATTCCTGTATTGCGTTCTTTAACTCATTTACCGATTATGATCGATCCTAGTCATGGTACAGGAAAAGCTGAATATGTGCCTAGTATGGCGATGGCGGCTATTGCGGGGGGGACTGATTCATTAATGATTGAAGTTCACCCCAATCCTGCTAAAGCCTTGTCTGATGGTCCTCAATCTTTGACTCCTGATGCGTTCGATCGATTGGTGAAAGAATTAGCAGTGATTGGGAAAGCGGTCGATCGTTGGGAAACTCCCGTTCCTGCTTTAGTTTAAAGATTACTTGACAAAATCCATAAAATATCTTATATTGGTATCTAGTGAATTCCTAATTCCTAATTCCTAATTCCTAATTCCTAATTGTCTTGCCTCTTTTACCCACGTTTTTACGAGGGAAAGGGGCGGGCATTCTTTTTTTGTACCGAAATGAGATACTTGTAATTTGAGAATTTGTCTGTGCAACTGTGGCACTGAAGTCTGTGCTAATTGACGACAGGAAATCACTCCAGAATGTAAAATTAAACCGCAATACTGATTTCCCACACTTTCCAGACGGGATAAGTCAGCTAAGGCAATCCACTTCAACACATTTTTAAGGTTAACTCCCATTTTGATCGCTAATTCCTGTTGCTTGGGTCGATCGCACCCATATTTGAGTAATGCTAAATTCGTGTCAATGCCTAAATTCTTGAGGTTTTTAAGATCGATCGAAGTGATACCGGGTAATAGAGCTATATCAATATAAGACATGACGAAGGTGCTGAAAAAGTCTTTTGATGAAGATAGGGAAGAGGGAAGAGGAAAGAGGGAATAGTGGTTAATTGTTAATTGTTAATTGTTAATTGTTAATTGTTAACGGATTGCTAGTACTTTCGTCTTAGATTTAAGGATAGCTTGGGCTGCTTGTTTACCCGAAATAGTTGCGCCCTCCATACTGTCAATATAATCTTGTTGAGTATAACTACCTGCTAAGAAGAAGTTAGAAATAGGAGTCTTTTGAGAGGGGCGGTAAACATCCATACCGGGGGCTTCCCGATAAAGAGATTGAGCTAATTTTACCACGCTATACCAAGTCATATTTAAGTCACGGGAAGAAGGGAATAACTTATGCACTTGTTTTAACACATGGTTAGCAATATTTTCGTTACTTTCCTTAATAAAAGGATCACCCGGAGTCAACACTAATTGTAACAGAGAGCCTTCCCCTTGGCGATAATAATCCGCAGGACTCGATAAAGCTAAATCTGAAAAACAGGAAAAGTCAGCATCGCAGGTATAGAGTAAGTTGTCGATACCCTCCGCTTTTTCTAATTGTTTACGTTTCTTTTCGTCGTTTAATTCTGTCACCCAACCGTCAAAACGTAGCTGAACTGTCGCCACAGGTACAGCAGTTAATTTATAGATATTGTCAAATTCTTTCCATTTACGCCACCCTTGGGGAAGCACTTTTTGGATACCGGGTATATCACAGGCAAAAACATAAGTATCTGCTGTAATTAATTCTTCGGTGTCTCCTTTTGCTACTAATAAACCAGTGACGAGGGTTTCTTCTCCTTCCTGATATTTAATTTCTCTGACTTGACGACGGGTATGGATTTTTACCCCTTTAGATTCTAAGTAGTTTACAATGGGCTTATGTAAGTATTCATGGGGTGAGCCTTCTAACATTCTCAATACAGAGGCTTCGGTTTTCGCCGCAAAGAATTGAAAAATAGTTAACATACAACGGGCGGAGATGTTTTCTGTGTCGATGAATCCTAAAGCATAGGCAATGGGATTCCACATTTTATCAAGACTTCCTTGATTACCTCCGTGTTTACGAAACCAGTCAGCAAAACTGATGCTATCTAAGTCTCGAATGTTACGCATTGCGCCTTCAAAGTCTATTAATCCCCTGACAATGGGGCTTGTGCCTAAAGCTAAAGAATTGGCAATTTTATCCACCGCCGATAGTTGAGAAGTGGTGAAAAACGCTTTTAAACCGTTAAAAGGTGCGCCCGTGATGAAACGAAAGTCTAATTCTCCTACTCTTCCTCCTTCGTTGATAAAGGTATGAGTATGCTCTTTCAATCTTAAGTTATCGATCGCGCCTACTTTTTCCATTAAGGCAAAAAGATTGTAATAGCAACCAAAAAAGACGTGTAAACCCATCTCGATATGATTGCCGTCACCGTCAACCCAACTACCTACTTTACCCCCGACAAAAGGGCGAGATTCAAATATTTCGACATCCCAACCAGCGTCAACTAAGTCAATGGCGGTGGCTAATCCTGCTAATCCTGCACCTACGATGGCAACTCGCATTCTACTTCTAATTTTTCTTAACTTTTCTTTACATTCTTTATTATACTGACATCTTGCACTAAAAATAACCTGATTAAATAGGTTCGAGCTTATCAGGTTTTATAACCAGTGATTGTTAAAATATATTAAGATAAATGAGAAATAGTTGCATCGATCAACATCGTTAACTCTCATCTAATTAAAGAATTGTAAATAATCATGGCAGAAAAAATACTATACCTCAGACTTCCTTGTAATCCCATTTTTCCGATTGGGGTGGTATATTTAGCAGATCATGTTCATAAATTATTCCCCAATATAGAACAAAAAATCTTCGATTTAGGTACAATTCCCCCTCTGGATTTCGATCGAGCCTTGTTAGAATGTATCGATGAGTTTCAACCTACCATGTTAGTCTATTCGTGGCGAGACATCCAAATTTATGCCCCCGTAGGCGGTAGAGGAGGTAATCCGTTACAAAATGCCTTTGAATTTTATTATGCCCAAAATCCTTTAATTAGGTTAAGAGGTGCGTTTGGGGGTTTAAAAGTAGCTACTGCCTATTATGGAGAGTTATGGCGTAATGCAAGATTAATTAAAAAAGGCTTAAAACAAGCTAAAAAATATCACTCAGATATAAAAGTGATGGTGGGAGGCGGTGCAGTTAGTGTATTTTATGAACAGTTGAAAACTACTTTACCTCAAGGTACGATCGTATCTGTAGGCGAAGGAGAAGCCCTCATGGAGAAAATCCTTACTAATCAAGATTTTAGTAATGAACGTTGTTATGTAGTCGGTGGAGAACAACCGAGAAAGGGCTTAATTCACGAACAACCAGCCCCCCTCGAAAAAACCGCTTGTAATTATGACTATATCGCTAGTATTTGGGATGATTTTGACTACTATTTCCAAGAAAATGACTTTTATATCGGAGTGCAAACTAAGCGCGGATGCCCCCATAATTGTTGTTACTGCGTTTATACTGTGGTAGAAGGTAAACAAGTTAGAATCAACCCTGCGGAAGAAGTCGTGGCGGAAATGAGTCAACTGTACGATCGAGGTATTCGCAATTTTTGGTTTACCGATGCTCAATTTATCCCTGCCAAAATGTATATTAACGATGCCATCGAACTACTCAAAAAAATCAAAGCATCAGGCATGGAAGATATACATTGGGCTTCCTACATTCGTGCCGATAACCTTACTCCCGAATTATGCGATTTGATGGTAGCGACGGGGATGAATTACTTTGAAATCGGCATTACGAGCGGTTCACAGGAATTAGTGCGTAAAATGCGCATGGGTTATAACCTCAAAACTGTCTTGCAAAATTGTCGAGACTTAAAAACTGCTGGATTCAATGATGTGGTTTCCGTTAACTATTCTTTTAATGTTATAGATGAAACTTTTGACACTATTCGCCAAACGATCGTCTATCATCGAGAATTAGAAAAGATATTCGGGGCGGATAAAGTCGAACCTGCGATATTTTTCATTGGTTTACAACCCCATACCCACTTAGAAGAATATGCCCTCAAAAATAACATCTTGAAAGAAGGCTATAACCCTATGAGTATGATGCCTTGGACTGCAAAAAAACTACTCTGGAATCCTGAACCTTTAGGCTCATTTTTCGGGGAAGTATGCCTACAGGCATGGAAACAAAACCCCCTCGACTTTGGTAGAGAAGTATTTAACATCCTTGAGCAAAAATTAGGCTGTGCCAAGTTAGAGGAAGCCTTAAGCGCCCCCATGAAAACAGCAGAATCAGTGAACAATTTTATCAAAGTTTAAACTACTTAGAGTGACATTTTGCAACAAACTGTTACAGTTCATAACAAATATGTACAAGAAAGTTAATCTGAATGATAGCATTGCCTAGATAGTAAATATATTTCCATAAAAGCAATATCCCTATGAGCGAAACAATTCAACTTACTGGACAGATGCCTAAATTCGGTGGTAGCACCGGCGGTTTACTTTCTGCTGCTGACAGAGAAGAAAAGTATGCTATTACTTGGACAAGTAAAAGTGAGCAGGTTTTTGAAATGCCTACTGGTGGTGCAGCCATTATGAATGAAGGGGAAAACTTATTCTATTTTGCCCGTAAAGAGCAATGCTTGGCTTTAGGTACTCAATTACGCACCAAATTCAAACCCAAAATTGAAGATTATAAAATCTACCGTGTATATCCTACTGGTGAAATCCAATATCTTCATCCTGCGGATGGTGTATTCCCTGAGAAAGTTAATGAAGGTCGTGAGTTTCACGGTAAAAAAGACAGAAATATCGGTAAAAATCCTGAGCCTGTCACCCTCAAATTCTCTGGTAAAGCACCCTACGATGTTTAATTTTTAATCGTTGCCCTCAAGAATAGGAAAGACAATTTAAGGGGAATGGTTTATATCTATTTCCCTATCACCGCTAACTACCTACGTTAGTGAAAATAAAATCATGACTACCGTATTAAATCTCCAATCAATTACGGCATTAAATCGACAACAATTTTATCAACTCTGCGTTAATAATCCAGAATTGCAATTAGAAAGAAATATTGAATTAAGATCGAAAAGCGATCGCGCAGCGCCACTTCGTGATCGACTTAAACCGTTACAAGAAAAAATGAAGGAATATTTAGACTCTGGATTACAGTTAGGATGGTTAATCAATCCGCAGGATAAAACTGTCGAAATTTATCGTCAAAATCAAACCGTAGAAATGATCAAAATGCCCGTAACTTTATCAGGAGAAAATGTATTATTAGACTTAGAAATAACTTTAGATTACTAAGGGGAAAATAATTATGACTACTGTATTAAATCTTGAGTCAATTACTACTTTAAATCGTAAACAATTTTATCAACTTTGCGTTAATAATCCAGAAATATCATTAGAAAGAAATCCTCAAGGAGAATTAATTATTATGGCACCCGTCGGTGGTATAAGTGGAGAAAAAGAAGCTAATTTAATAATTGATATTGGCTATTGGAATCGTCAAAAAAAATTAGGTAAAGTATTTAGTTCATCGACAATATTTAGTTTACCAAAAGGGGGCGATCGAAGTCCAGATGTGGCTTGGGTATCTTTGGCAAAATGGGAAGCATTGAGCGAAAAAGAAAAGGAAGGATTCCCCCCTATTTGTCCTGATTTTGTCATAGAATTAAGATCGAAAAGCGATAGGCTTAAGCCATTACAAGAAAAAATGAAGGAATATTTAGACTCTGGATTACAGTTAGGATGGTTAATCAATCCACAGGATAAAACTGTCGAAATTTATCGTCAAAATAAAGCTGTAGAAGTGGTAAAAATGCCTGTAACTTTATCAGGAGAAAATGTTTTATTAGACTTAGAAATAACTTTAGATTACTAAGGGGAAAATAATTATGGCTACTGTATTAAATCTTGATTCAATTACCGCTTTAAATCGACAACAATTTTATCAACTTTGTCTCAATAATCCAGAAATATCATTAGAAAGAAATCCTCAAGGAGAATTAATTATTATGGCACC
>NZ_JBLZFY010000026.1:0-44734 GCF_050753365.1 Geminocystis sp. CENA526 | reverse complement strand
AGAATACAACTTAATAAACAAAATAAAAATAGCCAACAAATGATTGGTAAAGTTGAAGATAACAGTTTGATAAAAAGACAAGGAAAAGCATTTGAACCACCTTTAGATGAATATATAAAAATTACCAGAGATGAGCGTATTGCCCAACATGATGAACTGATAAATAGTTGTTTTGGAAGTAATAAATAATGATGAGTATTAATAAAATTTGTCTTGATGCTAGTTTCGTAATTCGTTATTTGAGTCAAAATAATTCTGATTCTATTTATGTTCAAAAGTTACGAGAATGGCAGGAAAAAAATTATACTTTGATAGCACCCACCTTGATAATGTATGAAGTTACCAATGCTTTTCACCGTGCTGTTATTGCAGGGCAAATAACTGAATCTGAAGCCAAAAATTTCCTAGAAGAAGCTATGGCTTTAAATATTAATTTTTATGGAGATAAAGACTTGCATAGAGATGCAATGAAACTAGCAAATTTATTTCGTCTTCCTGCTACTTATGATGCCCATTATTTAGCTTTAGCTAATCGTTTCAGTGTGGAATTATGGACTGCCGATTCTCGATTATATAATTCTGTTTCTGCTTCTTTGTCGTGGGTTAAATTAATCTAAAATTATGCTAATTTTTGTTAGCTTACTGATTGTCTTGCAATATTTTATTAGTCTAAAGTACAATAATAAATAATCATTAAATAATCTGTCATTGTAAGGCAATCTTTTTGTCATTACAAGGTAATCTTTTTTTTGTCATTGCGAGTGCTAACGAAGCAATCTCTCTTACTTTTATACCCTGAGATGCCTTCACGATCGAACTCCATGACACCAATACCGTCCGAAGCAAGGTAACAAAGCAATCTAAAGCAATCTTATTCGCCATGACCGCCATTTTGCTTTACACTTAAAATAATTACAAGTGCTAAAGTTTATGAGTGACGATCGCCGCCTAATTGAAGACTACATCCCCATAGCTGAAATATCCAAAGAATCCGCTAGAGAAAAGTCGATTCGTAAAGGACATATTTCTACACTACATTTATGGTGGGCGAGACGACCATTAGTAGCGGCACGGGCGGCGGTTTATGCTTCCCTTATTCCTGCACCAGAAACTCCTCAAAAACGCACGGCATTAAGTAAGGCGATGATTGATTTGTGTAAGTGGGAAGCGGATGAGAATACCATAAACAAAGCGAGAAAAAGTATTTTAGAGGCACAGCGAGACAGATTAGGTTTACCTGCTAATACGCCCTTAAAAGAAGTACCACCGCCGAAGGTGTTGGATATGTTTGCAGGGGGTGGGGCGATACCTTTGGAGTCGTTGCGGTTAGGGTGTGAAACCTACGCAGTTGATCTCAATCCCGTTGCCCATATCATCGAACTTTGTACTCTGGTTTATCCCCAAAAATACGGTAAGCAGTTGGCTACGGAAGTGGAAAAGTGGGGTAATTGGGTTATTGAGAAGGTGAGAGCAGAAATTGGCGATTTATACCCAGAGATTAAGATAGGGGAAGATATAGAGCCTTCCCATGAGCAAGGGGAGTTAGATTTAGGGGATATAGTCAAAACTAAGCCAAAACAGTTAAATTTAAGTTTATCCCAAAGGCTTGTACCCGTTGCCTATTTATGGACTCGCACGGTAAAATGTCCTAATCCTGAATGTGGGGCGGATGTGCCTTTAGTGCGTCAAACTTGGCTTTGTAAGAAGTCGAAAAAGTATATAGCTTTGAAAATTAGTCCTAACCATCAGACTAAGAAGGTAGAGTTTAAAGTAGTGGAAGCCACAACGGCTAAGGATTTGGGTTTTGATCCTTCCCTCGGTAGTTCACGGGGTAACTCTACTTGTCATCATTGTGGCACTACTATTAATGTCAAGCAAGTGAAAGAAGAAGGAAAAGCTGGAAGAATCGGACATCAGTTAATGGCGATCGTCTGTACAACTCCTGACGCTCAAGGTAAAACTTATCTCTCCGCTAATGATTTTCAGCAATATATCCCCGATGAGGAAGCCATTAAGCAACGGTTAGATAAACTTTGTCAAGATACTGGTTTAACTATACCTGATGAACCTTTACCCGATTATGGTGTTTTAGGTTTTCGTGTGCAACCCTACGGTTTAGTTAAATGGTATCAGTTATTTACATCTCGTCAATTACTCTCTTTGATGACGTTTGTTAAGTGGGTGCGGTTAGCTTATGAGGAAATGATGGAAGTTGGGGATTCGGGGTTGGGAGTTGGGGATTCGGAGTTAGGGAATAATGAAAGTGGCGATCGAACCGTCATAGCGAACACTTCCCCTTCTGTCATTGCAAATAATTCTCCTTCTGTCATTGCGATCGAAGTGAAGCAATCTCAAGGTTTTTTGCAGAATAAAGGGATTGCTTCGGGGGAGAGAAACTTTACTAATGAAGACTTAACTGGAAATACCCTTCCCAATGACGGTAATGTTGTCATGGCGATCGACAGTGAAGCCATCTCAGAGTATCAAAATAAAGGCGATCGCTTCGTACCTCGTAATGACGATGAAAATAGCACTTCTGATAATCCTAATGATAATGCGGCAGTCTCGAAAATTGTTAAGGGCATAAACAGTAATAATCATGAAGATAATATCGTTAAGGATTCCATTTTTAAAACTGGTAGTTGGCAATCTGAGGAAGAAAAACAAGAGTTTGCAAAGGCAGTTACTACTTATTTGGGCATTCTGTGCGATAAACAAGCCATGTTCAATAGTTCATTAACTAGATGGCATAATCATCAAGAAAAAACTTGTCCAGTATTTTCAAATCAGGCTTTACCTATGGTGTGGGATTTTTCTGAAATAAACCCTTTTGGTAATGCTTCTGGAAATGCTCAAAGTGGATTAGGATATATCAATAATTTCATACAAAATAACACACTACAAAAAGATAATATTCAAAAAGAGGCGAATGTATTTCGTTATTCATCAACAAATCTTTCATTACAAGAAAAATATTTAGACGCAATAGTAACAGATCCACCTTACTTTGATAGTGTACCCTATGCCGACTTATCAGATTACTTCTATGTCTGGTTTAAGCGTAGTATTGGAAGTTTTTACTCTGAACACTTCTCTAGTCAACTGACACCGAAGAAAAAAGAGGCAATCATGGAAGCATCACGGCATGGGGGAGATAAAAAAAAGGCATCTCAAGCGTATGAAGACATGATGCACCAAGCCTTCTGTGAAGCCAATCGAGTTTTAAAAGATTATGGTATCATTGTTGTTGTTTATGCTCATAAAACTACATCAGGCTGGACAACCTTAATAGATTCCCTGAGAAGGGCTGGATTTATGATTACCGAAGCCTTCCCCCTAGATACAGAAAAAGCGGGAAGATTGAGAGAGCAAAATTCCGCCGCCCTTGCTTCGAGTATCTTTTTAGTTGCCCGTAAACGAGTTTCAAAAAATGTCATACCAAACTCATTTTCTTCTGTCATAGCGAACGACAGTGAAGCTATCTCAGAGTCTCAAAATAAAGGAGATTGCTTCGTTTACACTCGCAATGACGGTGGAGATTGCTTCGTTTACACTCGCAATGACGGTGGAGATTGCTTCGTGCCTCGCAATGACAACCTAGTGGGTGATTATGCCATGGACGTACAACCCCAATTAAGGGAAATAGTGCAAGAAAGGGTTAAAACCTTGATGAATGAGGGCGTTAGCGGTGCAGATCTCGTTATAGCTTGTGTTGGTGCAGGATTAAGAGCCTATACCCAATATGACACCGTAGAACTGCCCAACGGGGAAGAATTAGAAGCTAGTACCTTCCTAGACGAAGTGCAGAAAGAAGTAGCGGAAACCATCCTCAAAGAAGTATTAGGATGTGACCAAAAAGGCGTTTCTGCGGTGGATAAACCCACTCAATACTATATCCTAGCCCGTTATGAGTACGGAGAAGCAGTAGTAGAATTTGACGAAGCCAACACTTTAGCTAGGGGTGTCGGTGTGGAATTAGACGGCATAGGAGGCTTAACCGATGGTAAAACCGCCCTTATCAAGAAGGATAAAAATAAAATTCAACTGCGTAACTACCTAGACAGGGGAAACCATGAAACATTAGGCATTCGAGCCGATACTTTAGGCAAACAGGAATTTAACCAAAAATCCCCCCCTTACTCAAGGGGGGCTAGGGGGGATCAAACATCCTTTACTCAAGGGATACTAGGGGATGAGGTTAATTCATCTTCTGGTAATGGGGGTTGGGGAGATCAAACATCTTTTACTCAAGGAATGCTAGGGGGTGAAGTTGATTCGTCAGAAACCAATACTAAACCGAAAAAAGGTCAAAAAGGTGATACTACTGTGAAACGAAGTACGACTTACGAACCTACCCTAATCGACATTTTACACCGTTTATTATGGTTAGCAGAACATAAACCGTCAGAAATTAATAATTATCTCGCCCTAGCTCAACCAGACGGCAATAAACTTAAATTAGTAGCCCAATCCTTAGCAGGAAGAGCATTAACAGGCAATGTTACCCCATCAACCACAGGAGAAGGGGAAGAAGGAGATACCCTCACCCAACCCTCTCCCACAGGAGAAGGCTTAAGTAGAAGTGCTGAACAAAAGGCTATAGATACATTATTAGCATCATGGAAGCGCTCGATCGAAGATAACTTATTCACCAGAGGAGGAGGTTAAATGATGATTTATTAAGTCATTGCGAGGCACGAAGCAATCCCTATTGTTATTGCGACAATCTTTCTTTGTTGTCATTGCGAGGTACGAAGCAATCTCTATCAGTCATTGCGACAATCCCTGTTGTCATTGGGAGGCACGAAGCAATCCCAAACGTCATGGCAAGACACAAAGCAATCTCTTATAATTAACCGTATAAGTACATAAACGGTAAACTAAAAATAAAATCGGTTTCTAAAGGTTATGGATGCAATCACTTATACTCAAGCTAGAAAAAACTTTACTGGTGTAATGAATCAGGTTTGCGAAAATCATGCCCCAATTATCATTACCCGTCAATCGGAAAAACCAGTAGTAATGATGTCTCTTGAAGATTATAGTGCGATAGAAGAGACATTATATTTATTACGGAGTCCAAAAAATGCCCAACGACTTTATAAAGCATTAGGAGAATTAAAACAAGGAAAATACGAAAATCATGACTTAATAGAAGAAGAATAAAAACCATGAAAATTTCTTTTTTAGAAGACGGTTGGCATGATTATTTATATTGGCAAAATCAAGATAGAAAAACTCTAAAAAGAATTAATCAAATCATTAAAGATATAGAAAGAAATCCTTATGATGGTATAGGCAAACCTGAACCCTTAAAGTTTAATTTTAGTGGATTATGGTCAAGACGTATTAATCAAGAACATCGCTTAATTTATCAGGTATTAGACGATGAGATTATTATTATTCAGTGTCGTTACCATTATTAATTATCATACTCAAAGAGCAAAAATTACTGCTCCTATCTATCATAACCTAACTCTAGGGTCTAACCATGAATAACTTAAATCCGCAATTAGGTTAAATATCACAATTAAAATACCATAAATCATAGCGATCGACATGACTACTGGTGTATCACTACGATAAATCGATTCAATCAATAAAGCGCCAATACCGGGGATACGAAAAATTTGCTCTGTCACTAACGCACCAGTGAAGATACTAGGAATATCTAAGGCAATGAGAGTGACAACAGGTATTAAAGCATTACGCAAAATATGATTGATAACCACTTTAGAAGTGCTTAATCCTTTACTGTAAGCCGTGCGTACATAATCATGGCTTAATTCTTCCGTGACGGACGATCGCATAAATCGCATTAACACCGCCGTTTGGTATAAACTTAAAACTAGAATGGGCATTAATGATTGTTTTATTTGTTGAAAAAAGCTGTTTAAATCCGTTACTTTTAAATTGCTATCGTAAATAAAAGGCAACCATTTTAATTGTACACTAAAGATAATTATTAACAATAATCCCGTGAAAAAAGGCGGTATAGAATAGCCAAAAAGTGCGATCGAGGTGAAGATATTATCTAGTAAAGAATAGCGCTTAATCGCTGAAATTAAACCCATAGGAATAGCAAGAATAACGCTAATTAAATAGGCTAAACCCACAATCATTAAAGTATTAGGAAGACGTTGTAAAATTAAATCTAAGACTGGACTTCGGCTTGTAAAAGAGTAACCTAAATCCCCTCGAAAAAAAGCAAATAACCATTTAAAATAACGAATATAAATAGGTTGATCTAAACCTAAAGATTTTCTAATATTTTCCCTTATTTCCGCAGTAATATTAGGATTAGAACCAAACTCACTTAAAGGATCACCCGGAGCTAGAGCTAATATAAAAAATATTATCACACTAATAGCCAATAATGTGGGTAAAGAAATCAGAACTCTTTTGATAAAATAATTCATGGAGAATTGAGAATAAAGAATGAAGAATGCAGAATTAACACTCAATTTTTTTACGTCTTACTCCTTACTTTTGTCTATCTTTATCAATAATTTATCATAGTCAAAGTCAAAAAACCTTATTTTAAGTCAAAAACACTCTCAACGATCGACTTTAACACATTAACTACCACACTATTCCCGAATTGTTTATAAGCCATATTATTACTATTACTAAAAATAAAATCATCGGGAAACCCCATAATTCTCGCACATTCTCTCGGTGCTAATTTCCTAATTTTACCATTAATTAAATAAATACCAGTCTTCGCCCCAATACCGCCTCCATAAGCCGATAAAGTGATAGCGTGTCCATTTTGATGATAAATTCTTTCACCCTGCCCACCTTTATTAATCGTACCAATTCTAATAGGTTTTTGCGGATAATTTCCTAAAATATCTCTAGTTATTCCTAAATTGTCCTTAATTTTTATATCCATTCTATTAATAATAAAATCTTTAGTTTCTGAGTAATCTAAACAAAAATCGATTAAACTTGTTGCCTTACCATAACTATTAGGAAAAGTAAATTTTTTAATGTTTAAATTTTTTTTAAAACCTAAAATATAGATTCTTTCTCGCTTTTGAGGTACACCAAAATTAGAAGCATTTAAGACTTGATAAAAAATATCATAACCAATTTCATTTAAAGTATTTTTCACAACTTTTAAAGTTTTACCCTCATCATGTCTAGCAAAATTTTTGACATTTTCTAAGATTAATAATGACGGTTGATGATATTTAGCAATTCTCACTATATCAAAAAATAAAGTCCCCCTAGTATCATTAAATCCTAATTGTTTTCCAGAAATACTAAAGGCTTGACAAGGAAAACCCGCACACAAAATATCATGACTAGGAATCTCATTTTCGGGAATAATTGTTATATCTCCTTCGGGTAAAATACCGTAATTTTTTAAGTAAATTTCTTGACAATATTTATCCCATTCGGAAGCAAAAACACACTTAGCACCATAATAACTTAATGCTTGATGAAAACCACCAATTCCTGCAAATAAATCGATAAAAGTTTTTCCTTTTAATAAGTTCATTATTCTATTATTATAAATATGCCAATAGCTACGATGAAAATCTGAGTAAACTATAAGATGATTAAAAAGCCATTACAAAAGATTTATCGAGATAAACTTATTAATGTAATTTTATGATAAAAACAAGGGTTCGATCGAGCTATTGATTATAAATTTTTGGTGGTTTTGCAATACCAAGTTTAATCAATTGGCTTTCTAATTCTTTGATAAACTGACTATCTTGTTGATAAATTTGCTCATTGCCACTAGGATAAAGGGGTTTTTTTTCTAAAAACGAAAATGCTTGACGAAATTCGAGGGGATTTGCTTTAAAGGGTGCGTCAAAATGAGCAGGAATAATTTGCTCAAAATCCCATGTCGCAATATAATTCGCCCAATTAATCACATCTTTTGGCGCTTGGGGTAAAATTAACGTCTCTAGTATGGGTGCAACTAATAATCTTTCTTTGATGGCTTCAAAGGATTTTTGCCACTGATTGCGCCATCGGAAAGGGTATAAGCCAAAATAGTTACGATTCGATCGATCCTTCGCCTTGAATGCCTCTTGAATTAGTTGTTTGAGGGGGGTTGTATCAATCATGCTAGGACGAAAATAAAGGGCAAATAAACAGATTCTGTGCCATCCTTTCAGACGATTTTCTGGGGTATTTTCCAGATTATCTAAAGCGGATTCTCTACCATGAAAAAGCAAGGGAAAAGGATTTAATTCAATAATTTTCGGCAGATAATAGGGAATTTTGACAACACTATCCGTAACTAATAAAGTCTTAGAACTTTTATGTAAGAAAGCGACTTCCACAAACGAACCTTGACTCAAATCAATATCTAAAATGTGATACTTAAATTCATCAGCAAAAGGTGACTCAGTATAATCGAGGGGTAAAATTTTCGTGCGTTGGGGCGGAAAACCAAGCCATGTTAAGGGTAAATTAACAGGAAAACTCCATTGACTAGGCGCACTCCACACTTCGGCAGTGGGAAAGTAACGGGAAAAAGGACCGACAAATATTTTATGTTCTAACCCTGAACTGGTAGAGTGAATGATATATTTAACTTTTCCGTGCTGATTTTCTAATTCCCTCACAAGGTTAACACATTCAGCAGTAGGGGCGATCGGACAATACACCAATAAACCACCCTTAGCTAATTTTACGATCGTCATGCGAATTGGCACAACGGCATATAATAAACCGTGAGGTTGCTCAAATGTCCAAAGGGCATCTTTAACTATTTCTTCTCTAACAGTGGGGCGCTGTTGATAAGGGTAAAGGGGTAAAACAAACCAGTATCGCCAATGTTGTGCTTTTTTTTCACTTCCCATAAAAAGAATTAAGAATGCAGAATGGAGAATGAAGAATTAGAAATGCAGAATTGAGAATTACTTATTACCTATTACCTACTTCTTACTTAATTCCTAATAATTCTACGTCAAAAATTAAGGTTGCATTGGGGGGAATCACACCTCCTGCACCTCTGCTTCCATAGCCTAAATCGGGAGGAATGATTAAAGTGCTTTTTGTTCCTACATTCATGTTGGCTACTCCTTCATCCCATCCTTTGATAACTTGCCCTACCCCAATGGTAAAGGTAAAGGGTTGATTTCGATCGAGAGAGCTATCGAATTTTTTGCCTCTTTTAAAGCCGTCTTCGGCTAAATAACCCGTATAATGTACCGTTACTTTTTGCCCTCTTTGGGGAGTAACTCCTTCTCCGCTAGTAGTTTCAATATACATTAAGCCTGTGGAGGAGGTTTGTGCGGTTGATAAATCTATGTCCATATTTCCTTGAGGTTTTAATTTACTTGCATCTGCCATTAAGGTTGATTTTGCAGATACATTCTGAGTAAGTGTAACATTATTTGTCCCCATTTCCGAAGCGATGGCTTCTGGTTTACTGTTGTTAAAGATTAGGGAAATGATCAAAAATCCTGCACAGACAAAAATAATTCCAAAACTAAATATAATTGGCTTCATTATCAATAAAATTTTATGGTTAAGTTCAGTTATTAATTGTCCATCAGAATCAATCTTTTGTCTATCTAAGTAGGGTTTGCTTTATCGTCTTTTGATAAACATAGGAAAAAGGGTATCTCGACTACGCTCGATAACCAAGGAATACAAAAACACCAAAGGTTACAAACAAGATTGCTCATTAACAATTTTACCATCGGCAAAGTGAATAACTCTTTTGGTTTGTTCTGCTACATCGTGTTCGTGAGTTACTATAATAATAGTCATTTTCTCCTCATTTAGTTGACGAAATATTTGCATAATTTCCTTTGTGGTTTCGGAATCGAGCGCCCCTGTCGGTTCATCTGCTAATAATATTAAAGGATTATTGACGATTGATCTTGCAATAGCAACCCGTTGTTGTTGCCCCCCTGAAAGCTGATTTGGTTTATTATTAAGACGATGTTTTAAGCCCACTTTGGTTAAAGCTGAAATTGCCCGTT
The DNA here is from genome assembly GCF_050753365.1 of Geminocystis sp. CENA526. Lineage (NCBI taxonomy): Bacteria > Bacillati > Cyanobacteriota > Cyanophyceae > Chroococcales > Geminocystaceae > Geminocystis > Geminocystis sp. CENA526. Next base: position 34,775 of record NZ_JBLZFY010000026.1, on the reverse strand, counting down.
TTTTTTGCTCTACAGGAGAAACATCTGCATAAATCATGGGCAGGGTGACATTTTCTAAGGCACTTAACTGAGGTAAAAGGTGAAATTGTTGAAAAATAAAACCTATCTGCAAATTGCGCACTTTAGCTAATTGTTTACTGGAAAAAGAAGCGACATTTTTGCCATTGAGATAATAATTACCCGATGTAGGTCGATCGAGACACCCCAAAATATTCATCATGGTTGACTTTCCCGAACCTGATGAGCCCATAATGGCACAATATTCACCCTCTGTTATCTCCAGATTTACTCCTGAGAGGGCATGAACTTCAATTTCTCCACTACCGTAGGTTTTATATATGTTTTCTAATTTAATCATTCAAAGAAAGGAAAATTTACTATGAATATATCGAGAAAAGAACAAATTAAATTATTAAGTAATATGAAAGATGAAGACATTGATTTTAGTGATATTCCTGAGACTGATGCAGAGTTTTGGGCAGATGCAAAAATTGATTACCCGAATAAAAAGAGTCTTAAATCATTTGTGAGAAAATTAAACTAAGTTCCCCCTTTGTTTAAGGGGGGTTAGGGGGGATCATATTCTCAATTTGAATTTAATTTTCCGTATTTATTTTCATAGTGACGCATAATCGATTTTACCTTGATTTCGATCGAATCTTGGGCAGGATAAGTTAAAGTTAACCCCCCCACTTGACTTTGTAAATAATCAAAATTTGTCGCTGTTTGGGGTAACAAATCGGCGTTTACCCCCTCAATTTGGCGAAAATGGGCTTTCATTTCTCGATATACCGCTAAGGGTAGTCGATCGAGCGTTAAGGTAATACTTTTTGTTGTGGGTTCGATCGTGGTATTAGACAATGTACTTAAAACCTCCTTTATATTGTTTATTTATTTTAATTATCTCCATTCTTCTAAACTCATATCTATTTTTTCTGTGGTGTTAAACTCAGGTGCATTAGCCACAGTACCTCTAAAAAGAGTAGTTCTACCGGGTAACAAAGATCGTGCTTCTTGTACTGTTTGAGTACCTCTAGTTATATCTCCTTGTGACAAACCTTGAAATACAGCATTAAAAGAAGGTAGCTGTCTATTCCCAATGCTCAAACTAAAAACAAGCTCTCTAACTTTTAAAGTTCTTTCTGTATTATTACAAATAATGCCTGAAATTTCAATATTTTCTCGCGCTGCAACGACAGCTTCATTAGACTGACTGGTAACAACTTCTCTACGGGGGATAATATCTTCTATTTTTATTAATTTAATACCGTTATTTTCAGGCTGAATAATATTAAACTGTTCTTTTCTCAAATTTAGCTTAAATGCTTGAGTTTGTGTTGCTTCAGATGCTTGAGTTTGGGGTTGTTCTCCTACCCTTCTCACAATAGGTGTTCCATCTGGTAAGGTAAATACAACACCTCCTGATAAACCACCACCTGAAAAATTAACAAAACTAGGAAGCGAAGCCAAAGTAATATTTGGTTGTAAATTATAAGCACCAATTTGTCTAACGAATAAAACATTGTTGTCATAAACAATCGATTCACCTTCTTGTATTTGGCGAACTCCTGTTTCATCTCCCAGTTTGATTAAGGCTTGATTTCTGCCATTTACATTGATAACTCCCACAACGGTAATATTTGGCTCTGGAATCGAAATCTCTTCTATTAAGTTTTCAGTTTCACATAAATTAGGAGCAGAAGACATTTTACCATCTGCACCTATACGTCCAGCACCAGTTCTTTGATTAACCTGATTACCAGAGATACCTCTATTTCCCGTTGCTTGATTTGTAATTGTTACCTCTTGCATCTCAATGGTGGGTGCTGGTGTTCTGACAATAGCTCGATCGAGTTGAGCGAAAGGAATAGTTTGATCTTCTCTAACCCGAATTATAGCAGGAGGACTAATAGAATTAAAAGGATTGTTTCTGCCCTGCTCAATTTGTCTTAATCTTTCTTGGGGAGTCGTGGCAGGAATTAAGCCCCCCGTGCTGATTGCCCCTTGATTATTGTCTGTCGTCTCAGGAGTTTCCGTTACTTCTGGGGTAGGAGTAGGTTGAGGGGGAATGGGAGTAATAGATATATCATCGCTTCCGCCACCGAATAAACCACATCCCGTTAACAAAAATACACTCGATATTACTAATAAAGATATTTTGTTCATATTAAATAAATTTTAAAATAATTAAGTTAAATTATACTCATCAACTAGAATTAACAACAAGAATTTGAGAAATCCATTAATTACAGTCATTTATCAAAACCCTTCACTTTTTATTTTCCTGTTAGTAAGCAGGAAATAACTTATTCACAATCCATGCCACAGGAATCATAGGAATAGCTGGAATTAAACAAATTAACCACTGAGATAAATCTAACATTTCCGTTTTAAATAGATTATTCATTAAAGGCACTTGACTAAAAACAATTTGCAAAAATACTGCCCCACTAATGCCCAAAACAATGGCAGAAGTATTCTTAAAGGGAGAAACACCCGAAGGGTTTTTTTTGTTAGAAAAATCAGTTATTTGACTCAGGCTTAATAAGTAGATAATTCGTGCGGCAACAAGGGCTTGAATTGCCATAGTTCGAGCTAAAGCTAGATTATCATAAGTGTTATTTACCCATTCAAACATACCAAAAATTAAAATCCAGTTAAATATAGAAATAGCAACGACTCTTTTAAGGAGATTTCCCGATAATAAGGCTTCATTGGGGTTGCGAGGACTGCGTTTCATCAATCCAGAAGATTTAGGCTCAAAGGCAAGAGGTACAGTCATGGTGACAGAATTAATCATATTTAACCACAATACTTGTAAAGATAAAATAGGTAAATCTCTGGCTAACAAAACACTAATTAAAATTGTCATGGATTCTCCCCCATTCACAGGCAAGAGAAAGGCAATGGCTTTTTGTAAATTTTGATAAACTGTGCGCCCTTCTTCCACCGCCGCCTCAATGGAGGCAAAATTATCATCCGTCAATAGCATATCAGATGATTCTCTTGCTACATCTGTTCCTCCTTTCCCCATAGCAATACCGATTTGAGCTTGTTTCAACGCAGGGGCATCATTAACGCCGTCTCCTGTCATCGCTACGACATGGCCTTCATTTTGCAGAATTTCCACTAACTGCAATTTTTGTTCCGGGGCAACCCTTGCAAATACTACTCCATCACTAACGGCTTTTTCTTGCTCATGGGCTTCCATTTTGGCAATTTGTCGCCCTTCATAAGCTAATAATTGCCCATTTTTGTTAATTCCTAATCTCTGTGCGATCGCCCTTGCGGTGGTGACATGATCTCCAGTAATCATTTTTACTTCGATTCCAGCATCTTGACAAGCCTTTACTGAGGCAATAACTTCGGGGCGAGGTGGATCGATCATGCCCTGCAATCCCAAGAAAGTCAAACCAGTTTCAATATCTTCATGATCAATAGAGTGTTGATGGTGAGGGGTAACTTTTCGGGCAAAAGCCAAGACTCGTAACCCCTGAGAAGCCATCGATTCCACTTGTTGATTAATTAAGTTAGGATCAAGGGATACTAAATCCCCATTAAGATTATAACCCTGTTGACAACGCTCTAAAACTTTTTCTACTGAACCTTTAACGTAGATTATTCGCTCAGTGTTTTGATGATGATTACTGACATCGTGCAAGGTAGCCATATATTGATACTCCGACTCAAAGGGAATCGAGTCTAAACGGGGATATTCATTATTCATTGCTGACTGACTTAAACCAGCTTTCGAGGCAACGGTAATCAAAGCCCCTTCTGTGGGGTCTCCTACTACAGACCAATTTTTCTGATTATGCTCTAAATAGGAATCATTACATAATAAACCGCATAATAAAGTCTCTTTGAGAGCAAAAGGTAAATCTTCGACAATTTCCGTTGATTCAGGGCTTAAAATGTCTCCTTTGGGGCTATAACCACCTCCTGTGACAGTATGGGTTTGCTCTCCTGTGTAGATGGCTTGTACTGTCATTTGATTTTCTGTTAAAGTTCCTGTTTTATCGGAACAAATTACCGTTGCACTACCCAAAGTTTCCACCGCAGGTAATTTACGAATAATGGCATTTCGAGAAGCCATACGATTTACCCCAATGGCAAGGGTAATGGTAACAACGGCGGGTAAACCTTCAGGAATGGCACTCACGGCTAATGCTACCGCCCCTTCAAACATCTCGACTAAATCTTGCCCTCTGCCGATTCCCACAAAAAAGGTGAAACTAGCTACACCGAGAATAACATAAAGTAAAATTTTGCTAAATTCCCCAAATTTACGGGTTAAAGGTGTCATTAAGTTGACTTTTTTCTCCATTGATTGAGAAATTTTCCCTACCTCAGTATTTTCTCCCGTTGCCACTACGATTCCTTTTCCTTGTCCAAATGTAACAAATGTACTCGCATAAGCCATATTGAGGCGATCGGCTAAAGGAGTATCTTCTTCTAAAATATTAGAGGATTTTTGTACAGGCACGGATTCTCCGGTGAGGGCGGATTCATCTACTTGTAAGTTACGCACGTTAAATAATCTTACATCTGCGGGAACTTTATCCCCTGACACCAATAAAACTATATCCCCCGGCACTAAATCCCTTGATGGTAAACGAATTTTTTGACCTTCTCGAAATACTGTTGCTTCCGTTGTTACTGCTTTTGCCAAAGATGCGATCGCCCCCTCTGCTTTTGCCTCTTGCACATAACCGATAATAGCATTAATCAGAGTTACACCCCAGATAACCCAAGCATTTGTCCAAGAATTTAAAAAAGCCTTAATTGTACCTGCAATAATGAGAATGTAGAGTAGAGGTTGATTGAATTGTAAAAGAAAACGCAACCAAGCAGGAGTTGGCTTCTTTGGCTCTAGCTCGTTTCTACCGTATTGTTCATAATATTGAGCAACTTGTTCGGTGGTTAAACCCCTTTCTAAATCACTATTAAAAATTTGACTAATTTCTTTCTCATCGATTTGATAATAGTTTTTTTGAATAGTTGCACTCATAATTAATTTTATCTGTTTATCTTTGGTACTGAGTAAATTGTAGCAAAAGAAACAAAACTACTGTAGGAGTGAATTTTTTTGATTTTTAAACCTGAAACCTGAAACCTGAAACCTCCAATCAATAACTTTTGCCATTGCCCATTGCCCTTCTTAATTCTCAATCCCTTCTATCAAAGCAGAATAATCTCCATCGGTAAATCCTTTTTTCACCGCTTCACGGACGATCGAACCTACTCCTTGTAAGCCTATGGTATTTAATTCCAGAGTTTGAGCAGAATCGAGGAATAAATTAATATCTTTTTCAAGGTGTTTAGTAGGAAAATTCGGGTTATCATAATTTCGATCGATCATGCGAGTTAATTTTTTATCGAAAGTAGGAGCATATAAAGCACTATGGCGTAAAATGTCCATAAAAGTATCTGTATTTACTCCTTGTTTTTGTAGGTAAGTCAAACTCAAGGCAAAAGTCGCTGTTAACCCTGCAATCATCTGATTCAAAGCCAATTTTAACGCCGAAGCCTTGCCTACTTCTCCAATTAACAACGGATTCGGACTATAATTTTTTAGTAACCATTGCCATTGAGTAAATTGTTGATTTGTCGCACCTACCATTACCAACAAATCTCCTGTTTTTGCTTCGGGGATGCTTCCTAACACGGGCGCTTCTAAATATTCTCCTCCCTTGTTTTCCACTTGCCACAATAGTTTTTTACTCTCATCGGGGGAAATTGTACCCATTTGAATCAGGGTTTTTCCTGTTAAATCTTTGTCACCTATAACCTCTTGAATTGCCTTAAAATCCGCTAACATCAAAATTAAAACATCGGCAAATTCGATCGAATCTTGTATATTGCTCGTAACGGGAACATTTATTTGTTTTAAAGGCTCTAATTTTGCAGGAGTGCGATTATAGGCAATTACTGGTATATTTGCTTGAACTAATTTTAATGTCATGGGAGTACCCATTAATCCCATGCCCAAAATTCCTACTTTTTTCATAATTTTGTTTTTTAATCTATAATCAATTTTGTTAATTATCCAGTTATTTTAAGATGTATTTAAACAACCTCAAAAATCATTATTCCTATCATTTTAATCAATTTATCAATGGTTTTTCTTTAAAACAGACTAGATATTCTCAACATATTTTCAGTTTTGTTTTAGTTAATATCGGATTAAATTTGTTATTTAATAATCCTTTATTAGCTCAAAATGCTCCTTTAATTCCCGTAGAAACTTTGCCCATTCAAGTATTAGATGAAAGGTTATTTAGTCGGGATAAACAGGCATTAATCAGATCGATCGATCATAGTTTAAAATATCTTAATACTGAAAAAGCCAAAACCGTTTACGCTAATTATCCCATACCAGAGTTCAGTCGTGAACGAGTCATCGCTTCCCTAAGACGTTTTCGACAATTATTAGTTAATTCTAGCAACGCGCAACAATTACAAACCGCCGTAGAAAGGGAATTTCGTTTTTATCGATCGATCGGTTATAATGGACAGGGTACAGTATCCTTTACAGGTTATTTTCAGCCTTTATACCGTGCCAGTCGTCAAAAAACCGATGTTTACCGTTATCCTCTTTATCGTAAACCCAGTAACTTCGATGCTTGGCAAACTCCTCACCCTACCAGAAAAGCCATTGAAGGAGAAGACGGTTTAGGCAACAATAGTATTTTACAAGGAAACGAGTTAGTTTGGTTGAGCGATCGACTTCAAGCCTATCTAGTGCAAGTGCAAGGTTCAGCAAAATTGCAACTAACAGATGGTACAATTATGACGATAGGCTTTAATGGCGCAACGGATTATCCTTATGTCAGTTTAGGTAAAGAGTTAATTCAAGACGGCAAAATCCCCGCCGATGAGATGAGTCTTCCCCGTTTAATGGCATATCTGGAAAATAACCCCGATGAGTTAAGCGTCTATTTACCTCGCAATAATCGCTTTATCTTCTTTCAAGAAACAGGAGGGCAACCTGCAATCGGTAGTTTAAATGTACCTGTCACCGATGGAAGATCGATCGCTACCGATAAGTCTATCATGCCTCCCGGTGCATTAGCGTTAATTTACACTCGCATTCCTCAAGTAAATAGTAATAACCAACTAGAAACTCCCACAGTAAGCCGTTTTGTGCTGGATCAAGATACAGGAAGTGCCATCAAAGGAGCAGGTAGAGTGGATATTTATTTTGGCACGGGAGATATAGCCAAAGCCAAAGCAGGGCTTGTAGATTGGACGGGAGACTTGTACTATTTATTATTAAAGTAAACTTAATCTGTTATCAATAAATTTTATGGATATTTTGTTGGGTTACGCTATCACTAACCCAACCTACACCTAACTTATCACAGCTATTTTTTCAACATAACTATAGCATCTTTATCCTGTTTAAAATCAGATAATTTAAGCCCAATAATCGCTTCTATTAGCTTGGGGTTCATCTGTACGATCGAATCGCTTAACTCGAAAGTTTCAAATCCCGCAGGAAAAATTAACAGAAAACTAGCAGTTTCATCTCCTACGGCTTCGGACCAATGAGTCCAACCTTGTGGTACAAAGAAGATATTACCCGGTTCTAAAGTTTCTTCAAAAACCTTACCTTTACTGTCAATAACTACTGTTTTCGCCTTTCCCGATAACAAAATCTGTTCTTCCCAAGTATCATGCCAATGAGGAGTACGAGAAGCACCTGATTTGATTTCTACCCTTGCCGAATCATTTTGGGCGATGGGAAAATTTTTCTTGCGACAATAGGCAACCATCCCCGCATCATAATTATAAACCTCTACATCCCTAGGTTCACAGGCAAATCTCATTCGATCGGTTTCCATCGAAGCACTAATGACTATCGGTTGTTTTAATACAGATATATCGGTTTTTGTAAATACGTCAGATTCTTTGATATTAGGAGGCAAAAACACCTCTATTTGAGGTTGATTTTTGTTATTTAACGATGATGATTCATTGATGGATTGTGCCTTTAATCCGAAGGAAAAAATCGCTATAGTAATTACGACACAACAAACATATAGCAATAGCTTTTTGATTTTCATAATATATTTTGACAATATTGACAATATTAAGTTAAATTAACCAAATTAACTTAGATGATGTATGATAATATCAAAAATTATCGAGGATAAAAGAATTGAGTCGTAACTATCTATTTACGTCCGAGTCCGTTACAGAGGGGCATCCGGACAAAATTTGTGACCAAATCTCCGATACAATTTTAGATGCTTTGTTAACAGAAGATTCTTCTAGTCGTGTGGCGGCGGAAGTGGTTGTTAACACAGGTTTAGTTTTGATTACTGGAGAAATTTCATCAAAAGCCCATGTCAATTATATTGATTTGGCTCGTAAAAAAATCGCTGATATTGGTTATACTGACGCTGGTAATGGCTTTTCTGCGGATAGTTGCTCAGTTTTAATCGCTTTAGATGAGCAGTCTGCGGATATTGCCCAAGGGGTTGACAAAGCCCAAGAACAACGGGAAAATCTCAGTGATGATGAACTCGATCGAATCGGTGCGGGGGATCAAGGTATCATGTTTGGATATGCTTGTAATGAAACTCCTGAGTTAATGCCTTTACCCATTAGTTTGGCTCACCGCATGGCAAGACGTTTGGCGGTGGTGCGCAAATCTGGGGAATTACCCTATTTAGGACCCGATGGAAAAACTCAGGTTACGATCGCCTATGAAGATGGTATTCCTGTGGGTATCGATACTATTTTGATTTCCACCCAACACAGTGCCACCATTGGCAATATTACGGATAACAATGCCATTCAAGCTACTTTAAGGGAAGCAATTCAAGAGGTAGTGATTAGCCCTGTTTTCCACGATTTACAACTGCAACCAACGGATAAAACTCGTTTCTTACTCAATCCTACTGGTAAATTTGTAATTGGAGGTCCTCAAGGAGACTCAGGCTTAACGGGACGTAAAATTATTATCGATACCTATGGCGGTTATTCTCGTCATGGTGGCGGTGCATTCTCTGGAAAAGATCCCACTAAGGTCGATCGAAGTGCATCTTATGCTTGTCGTTATGTGGCTAAAAACATTGTAGCGGCTGGTTTAGCTTCTAAGTGTGAAGTGCAAGTTAGTTATGCCATCGGTGTTGCTCAACCAGTAAGTATATTTATTGAAACCTTTGGTACAGCGACCGTTCCCGAAGAAAAATTATTACCCTTAGTCAAAGCTAATTTTGATTTACGTCCTGCTGGTATTATTCAAATGTTCAATTTGCGTTCTTTACCTGCTCAAAGAAACGGACGTTTTTATCAAGACGTAGCAGCCTACGGACATTTTGGACGGACAGATTTAGATTTGCCTTGGGAAAAAACCGATAAGGCTTCCTTACTCAGAGACTCCATTAGTCAGACATTATCGATCGTCTAATTAGGGGTTGTCTCATAGTCTTTTTCTGAAGGTAAGTAATAAGTAATAAGCTAGAACGCATCTAAGTTTACTGATTAAGAGAGGGAAAAGGGAAGAGGGAAGAGTTAAGAGGTAAGAGTTGTAGTTATTTTCAAGAATTAATAAAAAATGTAAGTTAAATGTGTCTTAGCTTAAAAAAGTGTGCAGTTTTCACAATTTTTGGTCAAAAACAGGGTATTTTAAATCTTATTGCTTACAATATAGCTAAAGAAAACTCTGGCTAATTTAATCAGTTTACACCAACCATTTTTCTCGATCGAAGGACATAATTAGAAATTGCTGGTCGATCGGTTATAAGGTTAGCTTTTAGGTTTAAGCATAATATTTAGCTATTTATTTATGATTCAGTTAAAATAAATTCCACATAATGTTTTTTCTGTGCCAATCGGTTTTAACCATGTTAAGATGTTTTCCAGATTATACTCCCTATGTATAAATACATATATTTTAAAAATTTAAAACTATATCTATGATATGAAAAAAACTAATGAGCAGGATAAAAATCAGGAAAGTAACAACTCCTTAATTAAAGACTTAAAAGAATTATTGACTTATATTACTCCTCGTCGCAGAGTACAAATGATTTTTCTGCTACTTTTGATGATATTATCTTCCCTGAGTGAAATGATCAGTGTGGGCTCTATCTTTCCCTTTTTACGAGCATTAAGTAATCCAGAAACTCTTCTGAACAATTCCAAGTTACAATCTATTTTAAAAATTTTTGGCATCGCCAATTCCACCGATTTAGTGACAAAATTAGCAATAATATTTATTATCGCAGTAGTTGTAGCTAATAGTTTGCGCCTTCTTACCTTGAATTATCGGATTCGGTTTGCTTCCGCTCTCGGTGCTGATATTAGTAATGAAGCCTATCATAAGACTATCAGGCAACCTTATAGCTTTCATCTTACCCATAATTCTAGTGATCTCATTCAAACCGTTAGTGTTGATACAGATTCACTTACCCAGAGTGTTCTAAACCCTTTAGTTGCTTTTCTTAATGATATACTCATTGTTCCATCCCTTATCATAACTTTAATGTTGATTGATGGTGTAATTGCTTTTACCACAGCATTAATTATTGGAGGGGCTTATGTTTTGATTTATCGCACTCGTCAAAAATTACTAAAAAGAAATAGTAAGATTGTAACGGAATCTGGACAAAAGAAAATTAAAATTGTACAGGAAGGAATCGGTGGAATTAGAGATATATTATTAAGTAAAGTACCTCAAAAACCAAATAAAACTTCTACAGTGCCAAAAGTCGCCATTTTATAAAATCTATCCTCCCAACATAAACTGTTTAACAGTAAATTCAAGAATAAATATTAGCCATACGAGAAAATTTTGTTATTTTAGAATCCCCAAAGCGGCTAATTCAACGGTGATAATTTCTCTATTTAATGCTGAATATGAAAACCTTGATTTCGAGATTTCTGATAATCATTCCAACATAAAATCACAAATATCAAGGATAAAATCGCAAATGTATGATCATCCTTCTTCTTTGTCTGTAAAACAGTTGAAAGAGTTATTAGACAATTACTATAAGTTTACTTTTGTGAGAAATCCCTACACTCGATTTCTTTCCTGTTTTCTTGATAAAGTGAAGCGTCCTGAAGCTGAACAAAGAAAAATGATCTGTAACTTTCTGAAAAAATCATCAAAAGAAAATATTAGTATCCATGATTTTTTGGACTTTTTAGAATATAAAACAAATTTGAATTGTAACGCTCATTGGTGTTTGCAAAAGGATATTCTCCTTTTACCAAAAGAAAAAATAGATTTTATCGGTAGAGTTGAAAATCTCCAGCAAGACTTAATCACTGTAATGCAAGTAATTTTTAACAAGGAAATAGATGATCAAATTGTTAACATCAAAAGTCATTCTACTGGAGCGAATAGCAAACTTGCAATGATTTGTGATCCTGAAATCAAGGAAAGAATTTTTAAAATATATGAGGCTGACTTTGAATATTTTGAATATTCCCAAAAACTTGAATTGTAATAATCAGTTATAAGTTTTGATAATTATCTTATTCTAAAATGGTATCTTTAACATTTATTCCTCATTCTAAAAATAATGGCTGTCTCATGTTCATCATTTTGTTTCTGTTAAACTGAAATATTAGGGATGGTTTGATTTTCCATTAATTTTTAACAAAAATGTGCCATAATCATACTGTTTAAATTGCACCCCAATTGTTATTATTTATTCTTTCATAAAATAAAAATATGAAAATCAACTTGGATCAAAAAATAAAGCAAAAAAATCTCCCAGAACTTATTACAAGAAAAATTAAAAACAATACGCAAAAAACTGTCAACTATATTTCTGATAAATCAGGATTGTCTTTACTCTTGGCAAATTTATTTACACCATCTAATCAAAATGCAGTGTTTATTTGGATTCCAAAAACTGCTGGAACAAGTTTATTTAATCTACTCAATAACAAGTTTTCTTGTCCTAAATTAAAAGAGGCTAGATGGGTAAAATCTCGTTTTCCCAACAAGGGAGTGGTTACGTTTGGACACATGGACTATTCTCAACTGGTGGATACGGGCTTGGTTTCCTCAGAATTTAATGATTCTTCTTTCAAATTTGCCTTTATGAGAAATCCTTACGATCGAGCTGTATCCCTTTATTTTTATCTAAAAAAACAAGCTCCTCTGGATTCTCCCATGGATAAATTGAGTTCTTTTTTGGATTTTTGTTACTATATTTCTGAAAATTCGATCGTGCCTCGTACTCAATTAAAGAAAACTCTGGCTAATTTAATCAGTTTACATCAACCATTTTTCTCGATCGATCGGCATAATTAGAGATTGTTTAGCCTTAATTCTTATGAAAAAAATCTGGAATTAGAACAAGTAATCATTTTTCTGCGTAGAGATACTTCCCCCTAAGTCTTTGAGGAGAGTTTTCAACTAGGTAAGACAACCCATTATTATCGGGTGATTAGGATTTGGGAATGTGATCCCACTCCGTTACTATCTAAACCAGAATTGTTACCATTAGCGGTATTAGCAAAAAGTGAAAAACCAGAAATGCTATTATCTCAGGTAGCGGAAAAAGTCAACGCCATTGAAAATCAACGACAAAAAAGCAACATTTCCGCTTGTGTGGAATTGTTGGCAGGTATCAACTATTCGGAGGAATTAATCAAAATGTATTTACACGATGATATTTTAAAAGAATCGGTGACATATCAAAGAATCCTTAGTGATGGTTTTGAAAAAGGCGAAATTGCTTTAGTAAGTCGTCAACTAAAAAAACGATTTGGTGAGGATTCGGAAACCATTAAACCCCGTCTCAGTACCTTATCTGTAGAGCAATTAGAATTATTCGGAGAAAGTCTATTTGATTTTAGTTGTTTTGAAGATTCGATCGACTGCTTAAATAATCTGAATTAAATTAAGTTTATCTGTTTTAAATACTAAATATTTTTCCTCAAAATAAAAGGAGAATTAAACATCATGGCAACATTACTAGAAAATCGTCCAACACAATCTAATCAATTAGTTTTAGACGGAATTAGTTGGGAAAAATTTGAGCAAATAGAAACCATATTTCAAGATATTGAAGGAGTAAGATTTATTTATTTAGATGGAGAATTAGAAATTATTATGAGTCCAAGTCAAGCCCATGAATTCATCAAAAGTCTTATTGGTAATTTACTGGAAACTTACATGAGGCACAAGGGCATTAGATTCTATATGTGGGGAAGTACAACTTTAGGTAGCAAAGAAATAACAGGAAGAAAAGAACCCGATGAATCTTATAATATTTATAGCAAAAAAGATATTCCCGATTTAATTATTGAGGTAATTGTCACCAGTGGGGATATTAATATCCTAGAAATATATCGTCGAATTGGTATCCCTGAAGTGTGGTTTTATGAAGATGGTTTATTAACAGTTTATAGCTTAAAAAATAGTCAGTATATTAAAATAAATAACAGTGAATTATTACCAGAATTAAGGCTAGAAACTTTAACGAAATATATAAATTATCATGATCAATATGATGCCGTTACTGAGTTTATTGATGAGCTAAAATAAATAATACTCACTAAGCTCGATCGAATGGTTAAATAATCTTAATTAAATTATATGAGTTACGATAGTATTCTCAAATTCCTCATTGATGAATATACAAAACCGATTTTAAGTTGGTTATTAAACCGAGAAATTAACGAGTCGATCGAAATGCTACCTACGGAATTAAATATAGAACCCATTAGAGCCGATGGAGTATTCTTTTTACAAGTAGGGAATAAAATTATTCATCTGGAATTTCAAACTCGCCCAAAATCAGAGCCCCCTTTACCCTTAAGAATGTTAGATTATTGGGTAAGATTGTATCGCCTTCATAAACTCTATGAAAGAAATCTGGAATTAGAACAAGTAATCATTTTCCTACGGCGAGATACTTCTCCCAAAGTGTTTGAGGAAAGTTTTCAAGTAGGAAATACAACCCATTATTATCGGGTAATCAGAATATGGGAATGTGATCCCACTCCCTTATTATCTAAACCAGAATTGTTACCTTTAGCGGTATTAGCAAAAAGTGAACAACCAGAAATGCTATTATCTCAGGTAGCAGAAAAAGTCAACGCCATTGAGAATCAACGGCAAAAAAGTAATATTTCCGCTTGTGTGGAACTATTAGCAGGTATTAATTATTCGGAGGAATTAATCAAAATGTACTTACACGACGATATTTTAAAAGAATCCGTCACTTTATCAACGAATGTTAAAAACAGAAGCGATCGCGCCTTTTTAAAGACAACGGAGATAAAACAGATCAATCTAATTTTGTAGTAACAAATAAAATACAAAGGAGACAAGCCATGGTTGCGATTGCTGAAATAAAATCTCAAATAACCTTAAAAGAGTTTTTAACACTTCCTGAAACGAAACCTTACAATGAATACCTTAATGGAAAAATACAACAAAAACCCATGCCTCAAGGAGAACATAGCACTTTACAAACAAGATTAGTAACAGTAATTAATGAAGTTGCTTTACCTAAAAAATTAGCTCATGCTTTTACTGAACTACGATGCACTTTTGCTGGTAGTTCTATTGTACCAGATATAAGTGTTTTTACTTGGGAGCGTATTCCGAAAACCGAAAAAGGTAGGATTGCTAATCGTTTTGAAATTGCTCCCGACTGGGCGATTGAGATTTTATCTCCCGAACAATCTGCTAACAAAGTGATCAAAAAAATTATGTTTTGTATGAGTAAGGGATCACAAATAGGGTGGTTGATTGATCCTGAAGATGAATCAGTGATGATATTTAAACCTAATCAATTTCCAGAGATGAAATCTGAAGACAACATTTTACCAGTTTTAAATAGTTTACAAGAGTTACAATTATCCGTTCAAGAAATGTTTACTTGGTTAGATATTAATTAATATGTTGTCTTTTTAATTTGTCACTTTTTTAAAAACATGAGGATAAATGGTTATGACAAACAAAATAACGATCGAATTGCTCTCAGAATTCGCCTTCAAATTGACCAATCAGGCTCTGGAAAAACAAATTACTCTTGAAAATATGATTATCAATCTCTTGTCCCAAATCAGTAGAACAATTAGAATTATTCGGAGAAAGTCTGTTCGATTTTAACACCTTTGAAGATGCGTGCGCGCAGCGTGCCTTTGGCATCGACTGGTTAAATAACCTGAATTAAATTAAGTTTATCTGTTTTAAATACTAAATATTCCCCCTCATAATAAAAGGAGAATTAAACATCATGGCAACATTACTAGAAAATCCTCAAACACAACCCAATAAATTATTTTTACATGGTATTACTTGGAATCAGTTGCAAAATTTAGAAAGTAGTTTTAATGATATTGCAGGAGTTAGACTAATCTATTTAGATAGGATATTAGAAATTATGATTTTAGGAACAGAGCATGAATATTATAAAAGAACTATTAGCCTATTATTAGATGCTTATTTAAGAGCAAACAATATTAGATTTTATAGTGGCGGTAGTGCAACTTTAGGTAATAAAGAAATAACAGGTAGAAAAGAACCCGATGAATCCTATAATCTATATACAAAAAAAGATATTCCTGATTTAATTATTGAGGTAATTGTTACCAGTGGTGATATTAATATATTGGAAATATACAGAAGAATAAGTATTCCAGAAGTTTGGTTTTATGAAGATGGTTTGTTAACAGTTTATAGCCTAAAAAATAACCAATATTTTAAAGTAAATAAAAGCAAATTACTGCCTGAGTTAAACTTAGAAACTTTAACGAAATATATAAATTACCATGATCAATATGATGCGGTAACAGAATTTATTAATGAGTTAAAGTAAATATGGTAAATAAAAGTGATCGCACTTTCCCTTAATTCTCATAGATGAAAAATATTGATTATGATGGTATATTAGGTTGATCATGTATGGAAAATATTATCATCTTTCATAACTTTATATGCTCCTTCAATCCATCGGCAAAAAAATAAATCATCTCAAAAACCATACTGAGTTCCGAAAAATACTAGGAAATACAGGTTGGTTATTTACCGATCGCATCTTGAGAATGGGTATCGGTTTATTTGTCATGGTATGGGTTGCCCGTTATTTAGGAGTTGAGCAATATGGTACTTTAAACTATGCTTCTGCTTTTGTCGCCTTATTTGGCACGATCTCTACTCTTGGTTTACCATCTCTAGTGATTAGAACCATTACCGAATCTCCAGAAGATAGGGATAAAATTTTAGGAACGACTTTTTGGCTACAGTTGGCAGGAGGTATTGTTACCTTGATCCTAACTGTTTTAACTATTTTTCTAGTTAAACCTAATGATACCTTAATGATTTCCTTAGTGGTCATTTTAGGCTCAATGGGAATTTTTAAATCCTTTGATACGATCGATCTTTGGTTTCAATCTCAAGTTCAGTCAAAATATACAGTTTTAGCCAAAAATACTGCCTTTATTATCCTTGCCATTGTTAAAGTAATATTAATTAATCTTAATGCTCCCTTAATCGCTTTCGCTTGCGCTACCTTAGCAGAATTTATTATAGGTGCGATCGGCTTAGTCATTGCTTATCAATATCAAGGTTATTCCCTAAGATTATGGCGATGGAGTTTAGCTTTAGCGAAAAAATTACTCAAAGAAAGTTGGCCTTTGATCTTGTCAGGTATAACTATTATGATTTATATGAAAATAGATCAAATAATGCTTGGTTCAATGATTGATACTACCGCCGTTGGTTTATATTCATCAGCTACCAGAATTTCAGAAGTATGGTATTTTATTCCCACGGCTATTGCTTCTTCCGTTGCTCCAAGTATTTACCAAGCGAAAAAAGACGGCAATGAATCACTTTATTATCAAAGAATTTCCAGACTATTAAGAGTGTTAAATCTAATAGCCATTTCCATCGCTTTACCCATGACATTTTTATCTAAACCATTGATTTTATTACTATATGGTCAAGAATTTATGGAAGCAGGAACAATTCTCGCTATTCATATCTGGGCTTCTCTATTTGTTTTTATGGGAGTTGCCACATCTCCTTGGTTTATCGCTGAAGGTTTAACGGATTTATCATTTCGGAGAACTTTTTTAGGGGCAATTACCAATGTTGTGTTAAATTTCATTCTGATTCCTAAATATGCAGGAGTGGGAGCTGCGATCGCTACTGTTATTTCTTATGGGTTAGCCGCTTTTATTGCTAATAGTTTTCACTATCAAAGTGCAAAAATATTTAAGATACAATTATCGTCTTTGTTACCACTAAAATTATAGAAATGCAAAAAGATACTAGAGTCAATATTAAACAAAGTATTCCAAAACCGATTAAAACATTTATTAAATATATTTTACATTGTCTTAAGTATGATCCATTTTTTGTTAGATCATACTCTCAAGAGGGTGAAGATCTTTTGTTACAACGTTTTTTTGGGGACAAAAAGAAAGGTTTTTATGTTGACGTTGGAGCTCATCATCCTAAGCGTTTTTCAAATACTTTAATTTTTTATCGACGTGGGTGGAATGGAATTAATATTGATGCCATGCCCGGAAGTATGAAACTTTTTTCGAAAGAGCGTCCCAGAGATATAAATTTAGAGATTCCTATTTCAAAAGAACCCAAAACTTTGACTTATTTTCAGTTTGATGAACCTGCATTAAATGGATTTGACGAACAATTATCTTTAACTAGAGAAAAATCTACTAACTATAAGATTGTTTCTAAAAAAGAAATAAAAACTTCTACTTTAAAAGAAATTCTCGAACAACATTTAACTGAACAACAAGAAATTGATTTTTTGTCTGTCGATGTTGAGGGGCTAGATTTAGAGGTTTTACAGTCTAACAATTGGTTAAAATTTCGACCTAAAATGGTTTTAGTAGAATGTTTAAAAAGTTCTTTATCTCAAATAACAAATGATCAAATTTATTACTTTTTAACTGAAAAAGGCTATAAAATCTACGCCAAAACTGTCAACACAGTTTTTTTCATTAGTCAAGATTATTTAGCGGAAAAACTTAAATAATACTTTAATTTATCTGCCATCATTTACAAACAAACATCCTCTTAATACTTTATTTATAGATCCATTAGAATTGTTTGGAGAAAGTCTATTTGATTTTAACTGTTTAGAAGATGCGATCGCATGGTTAAATAACTTGAATTAAATAATATGAGTTACGATAGTATTCTTAAATTCCTCATCGATGAATATACAAAACCGATTTTATCTTGGTTATTAAACCGAGAAATTCATGAAGAAATCGAAATGTTGCCTACAGAATTAAATATAGAACCCATTAGAGCCGATGGAGTATTCTTTTTACAAGTAGGGAATAAAATTATTCATCTGGAATTTCAAACTCGCCCAAAATCAGATCCTCCTTTACCCCTAAGAATGTTAGATTATTGGGTAAGGTTATATCGTCTTCATAAACTTTATGAAAGAAATCTGGAATTAGAGCAAGTAATTATTTTCCTACGACGAGATACCTCAAGCAAAGTATTTGAGGAGAATTTTCAAGTAGGAAATACTACTCATTATTATCGGGTAATTAGAATCTGGGAATGTGATCCCACTCCCTTATTATCTAAACCAGAATTGTTACCATTAGCGGTATTAGCAAAAAGTGAACAACCAGAAATGCTATTATCTCAGGTAGCAGAAAAAGTCAATGCCATTGAGAATCAACGGCAAAAAAGCAATATTTCCGCTTGTGTGGAATTGTTAGCAGGTATCAACTATTCGGAGGAATTAATCAAAATGTACTTACACGACGATATTTTAAAAGAATCGGTGACATATCAACGAATTTTGAATGACGGGGTAACTAAAGGAGAAAAATTAGGAGAAAAAAAAGGAGAAAAGAACGAAGCGATCGCACTTATTTCTCGATTACTAAAAAAACGTTTTGGTGAGGATTCTGAAACCATTAAACCTCGTCTTAATACCTTATCAGTAGAGCAGTTAGAATTATTCGGAGAAAGTTTATTTGATTTTAATTGCTTTGAAGATGCGATCGCATGGTTAAATAATCTTAATTAAACCCACGTTCCGCACGTCAAATTGTATTTTTGAGAGAATTCAGGAGTCAGGAGTCAGAATTAAGAATGTATTTTATACTTTACTTATTGGGGCAACGAAAATTCTTAAGTAAATTTTATAATTCTAATTGGTATTATGTGCAAAACATTAATTTAAGTATCATCTTTTAGAATGAAGTATGTTTCTACTGACTACTGACTACTGACTACTGACTCCTTTGCCCAAGTATGACATTTAGAAGTGCGGAATAAAGAACGAAGCGATCGCACTCATTTACCGACTACTAAAAAAACGGTTTGGTGAGGATTCTGAAACCATTAAACCTCGTCTTAATACCTTATCAGTAGAGCAGTTAGAATTATTCGGGGAAAGTTTATTTGATTTTAACACCTTTGAAGATGCGTGCGCGCAGCGTGCCTTTGGCATCGACTGGTTAAATAATCTTAATTGAATGAACTAATACATTATGAGTAATAACAACTTTGAATTAAAAACTCCTGTTCTATTTCTTGTTTTCAATCGTCTGGATACCACAAAACAAGTATTTGAAGCAATCCGACAGGCTCAATCCCCTCGATTTTATGCCGTTGATGTTTTTGTCGCCCCTTCTGTAGAAGATAATCTTCCTAATACTGTTATGGAATCTTTAGCTTGTGGAACGCCAACTGTAGCATTTAAAATTAAAGAAACAAGTATTTTAAGATAATTTTAGAAACAATAATGATCGAAATTTATTATGTCAGCTAAGGATATTTTTCATGATGCAGTTAAACATGGATTAGAAAAAGAAGGGTGGAATATTACTGAAGATCCTCTTAGTTTAAAATTTGGAGATACTCGTATTTATATTGATTTAGGTGCAGAAAAAATTATAGCCGCTCAAAAAGGAACGGAAAAAATAGCTATTGAAATTAAAACTTTTACTGGTGATTCTGTATTATTTAATTTTCATGTTGCCATTAGGCAGTTTATTAATTATCAGGTAGCATTGGAAAATAAAGATCCAGATCGTAAACTTTATTTAGCAGTTCCTGAAGAAATTTATTCTACTTTTTTTCAATCTTTATTAGTGTTATCTGTTGTCAAAAAATATCAGATACCTTTAATTATTTATGAGCCTGAACGTGAGGTGATTTTAAAATGGTTAACTTAAATTTATATCCACAAATTATCCAAGATTTATTGACAGAAATTCATACCCGTGATGCTTGTGGAAATAAAAATGGTGTTGAATCACAATTAATTTTTGACACGCAAAATCATCATTATCTTTTAGTTGATCTGGGGTGGGAAGGAAAACACTTTACTTATGGGACAATTATTCATATAGATATTAAAGATAATAAAATTTGGATTCAACGTAACAATACTGAAATCAATCTTGCTGAGTCTTTGGTTGAAAGAGGAATTGATAAAAATAATATTGTGATTGGTTTACACTCTCCCTTTATGCGTCAATTTTCTGGTTATGCCATAAATTAACATAAGGTTCGATCGCACCTACTGGTTCATCAAGATTAAAATGAGGGATAGCAAATAACCAACAATCAAGAACTTAAACCCGAGTAAATCCCTCAAAATAAAATTGTTAGATCACTACCAAAAATAATGATAATTCTTGTTAAAATCAAGGGGTAAAAACCCCAAGAAAATCGAAAGATAAATTATGACTGCCACAATTATAGAAAGAAAAGAGACTCCGACTAAAGAGCGAAAAAAAATCTATACCCCCGAAGAATATTTAACCCTAGAAGAAAAAGCCGAACAGAAACATGAGTATAGAAATGGAGAAATTATCGCTATGGCTGGAGGTACAATCAATCATAACCAAATTGCTGGTAATCTATATGCTAATTTAAAATTCCTATTAAAAGGGCAAAAATATAGAATTTTCATTGGGGATGTACGGTTATGGATACCTCGAAATAATCAATATACTTATCCTGATGTCATGGTAATTAGTGGTGAGCCAATTTTTCATAAAGGAAATACTACTATTACAAATCCTTTGCTAGTCATGGAAGTATTATCTCAGTCAACCCAAGATTATGATCGAGGCACAAAATTTACTTATTATCGCTCCATTCCTAAATTACAAGAATATATTTTAATTGATCAATATAGTTGTAAAATCGAACAGTTTAGCAAAAATAATCAAGGGCAATGGTTACTAAAGGAATATGAGACGCAAGAAGAAACTATATTTTTAGAGTGCTTAAATTTAGAGTTAAATATTAGTGATATTTATGAGCAAATCAAATTTGACAATGATTAGAGAGGGGGTAAAAGAGTTTTTTACACCCCCTCAGACAAAACAACCCAAAAGTAACGTTTATAAAACCCAATCAGAGGATACAGATATAGTATCAGAAATGATTTTATTTTCCCTCTGGCGATCGTGGCATGAGACAAAAAAAGCAATTAATCTTAATAACAATACCAATAACGCTCGTACTACTGCTTGGCATATTGCGACAGCTACTTTAGCAAACAAAAGCAAAAGGGAACAGATACATTATTTTTTAAGGAAAGTTTTAGATTCAGATTGTATAGAGAAATTATCCATAGGAGAAAAAATCACTATGACAGGAGTAATAGAAGAAACTTTATTAGTGACGAAAATACTTGATTCTATGGGTATCTCTTATCATGTGGGAGGTTCAGTGGCTAGTGGTATTTGGGGAGAAATGCGTTATACACAAGATATTGATCTAGTGGCAGATATTCAAGAAAGTCAAATTATATTGTTACTTAAGGCTTTTTCTCCTCGATTTTATATTAGTGAAATAGCGGTGAGAGAAGCAATTAAATTTAGACAATCATTTAATTTAATAGATAATGAAACAGGTTGGAAAATTGACATTTTTATTTTAGATGAAGATCCTTTTCAAATTTCAAGATTTCAACGAAAAAGGAAAATTACTGTTAATGAAATGGGGGAAACACTCAATTTTTCTAGCCCAGAAGATACTATTCTGCAAAAACTCCTTTGGTATCAGAAAACAGAAAAACAGTCTTCTCAACAATGGCGGGATATTTTAGGGATTTTTAAACTTCAACAGTCTGATCTTGATTTAGTCTATATTAAACAATGGGCAGAAATTTTGCGACTTTCCAAGGAATTAGATCAAGCATTACTCGAATCTAGTTACGAGGAAAATTGATAAGAAATCAGATTTAAGGAAGAGTCAGATGGAATATCAAAAGCACAAAATGCGATCACGCAGTGGCAGGCTTCGCCTGATCGCATCTCCCCTTAATTATTATATAAGCGATCGCACCTCCTCAATTCCTCTAAGCACGATCGCACCTCCCCTTAATTCCTCTATACGCACGATCGCATCTCCCCTTCATTCTTCTATAAACTCGATCGCACCCCTTAATTTCTCTAAGCACGATCGCACCTCTCCCTCATTCCTCTATAAGCACGATCGCACCTCTCCTTAATTCTTCTCTAAGTTCGATCGCACCTCCCCCTAATTCCAATAAGTTCGATCGCACCTTCCCCTCATTTTGATAAAGAGCGATCTCACCTGTTATTAATAGTCTATAAATAAGAGCTCAAGCGAATCTTTTGATATTAGAATAGGAACAAATAAATGAAAGCGTTATGATATTATGACTCAATTACAGGAAATAACTATCAAAGTTCCCCTAACCATAGCAGAGGCTTACAACCAAGCAGATGAGGAAAAAAAACAAGAAATTATCAACAGAATTACTTTCTTTTTACAACCTGCTACCATTGATAAACAAACTGCGATCGCACAACTAAGACAAACAATGGTAGAAATAGGGAAAGAAGCCCAATCCAGAGGTTTAACTCCTGAAATATTAGAAGAAATATTAAACGAAGATGAGTAACATTAGAATTGTTATTGATATTAATATTATCGTCAGTGCATTGCTTTTTCCTAATAGTAAGCCCGACTTAGCCTTACAAAAATCTTTGGACATAGGAGATATATTAATATCTTATTCGGTTTGGACTGAGCTGGAAAATGTTATTGTTAGACCAAAATTCGATCGTTATATTTCATTGGAAAAGCGACAAAAATTTTTAAGAGAATTTTATCAAACGGTAACTATTATAACCAATATTTCAGAAACTATTACTGACTGTCGAGATCCTAAAGACAATAAATATTTAGAATTAGCTTTTATTGGTAAAGCCAAGTATTTAATCACGGGAGATAATGATTTATTAGTCTTAAATCCTTTTCGTGGGATTGAAATAATAAAACCTGAAGAATTTTTAGTCAACGTGAATTAAGCTCAAAATTCCAAATTTCTACCAATTCCTATAAGTTCGATTGCATCTCCTCTTAATTCTTCTAACAGCGATTGCGCATTTTAGCCAATTTTGACATAAATAGTTTACAATCTGGGGAAAAGTACAGACTTAAAAATTAAATTGTAATCATCATCATTTATCTTTTGTTCTTCAAATGAACCAGAATTTAGCAAGTAGAATCAGAGAAAAATTATTTTCCACACCAGAAAAGAGAAAAATTTTAACCAACATATCTTGGTTAATGGGAGATAAAGGCATAACCCTTGCATTATCACTATTATTGAGTGTTTTGTTAGCTCGTTATCTTGGACCTGAACAATTTGGAGTTTACAACTATGCTTTAGCTTTTGTTAGTATTTTCCAGATTTTATCTAGTTTAGGATTAAACGGTATAGTAGTTCGGGATTTAGTAGAATTACCGAACCAAGACAAAGAAATACTTGGCACTTCTTTTGTACTTAGATTTTTGGGATCTTTACTAAGTATTGTTGTGACAATAATAATTGTTACGCTTTTTGATCATACGGATAAGCAAATATTACCTTTAATACTCTTACTGTCTTTATCTAATGTAGCTTCTGCTTTTCAAACAGTTAGCTTCTATTTTGAGTCAAAGGTTCTTTCAAAGTATGTTGTAAAAGCCCATTTATTAAGTCAAATTTCCTATTATATATTACTGGCAATTTTGATATTTTCTGAAGCTTCTTTAACTTTTATTGCGATTACATTTGTCTTCCAGTCAGTGGTTAATGCTCTTTTATTATGTTTTATGTACTCGGCACAAAAACAACAAATTTTCGCTTGGAAATTTCGGTGGAATAGGGCAAAATCCCTTTTATCTCGTTCATGGCCTTTGATCTTATCTAGTTTTGGAGCAATTATTTATTTAAAAATAGATCAGATCATGTTAGGACAAATGACATCAAATACAGAGGTCGGAGTTTACTCAGTTGCTGTCAGATTTTCAGAAGTATGGTATTTTATTCCTAATCTAATTGTTGCCTCTTATTTTCCTTCATTATTAAAAAGTAGAGAAAAAAGTTATCAAGAATACAATACTAGAATTCAAAAACTCTATGATTTATTGATGTTAGGTGCTTTAGGTCTTTCTATCGCTATGACTTTTTTGTCATCTCCATTAATCAACTCACTATATGGTCAATATTATCAAAATTCTGCTATTATTTTATCAATTCATATCTGGGCTTCCATTTTTATTTTTATGAGAGCTCTTTTAAGTAAATGGTTAATCGCTGAAGATTTATATATTTTTTCTTTTGTCACTCATAGTTCAGGGGCGATTGTCAATTTAATTTTAAATCTTTTTCTTATTCCTAGTTTTGGAGGAATAGGAGCTGCGATCGCAACTGTGATTTCTTATTCTGTTGCTTCTTATGTTTCTTTATTTTTTCACCCTCGAACTATTATTTCAGGAAAAATGATGACTATAGCTTTATTAAGCCCTATTAGGTATATTATTAAGCACTATTAAGGTATATTGAGAGTAATTAAACTTTCTCCATAAGTCTATAAAATCAAATAATAAATAGTAATACAGCAGACTATGTCTCGAAAAATAGAAAAAATCAAACTCGCATTAGAAAAAAACTTGTGTCAACTGCGTAATATCACTAAAATCAACTCTGATAGAAGAGAGTGTCCATTATGTGGATGGAAGGGGTTCTCTTTTCTTCCTCATGGCTATGGAATTACATATAGAAAAGATGCCTTATGTCCTCAATGCCATTCCCTAGAAAGACATAGAGCGATGAAAAAGATGGATTTAACCTCGCTGACATTGCCCGATTCATCTCAAACCTTAATTTTTTGTAGTCATGTTTTAGAACATATTCCCAATGATATTATGGCCATGAAAGAAATGTTTCGGGTTTTAAAACCCAAAGGTGTGTCAATTATTCAAGTGCCTATTTGGAGGGAGAAAAGCTATGAAGATTTTTCCATAACATCCAAAAAGAAAAAATTAGAAATTTTCTTTAATCAAGATCATGTTCGTCTTTATGGACTTGACATTGTAGAACGTTTAGAATCTGTTGGATTTTCTGTCTTTATTAAGACTATCGATTCTTTTTCAGATGATACAATCAAAAAATATTCTCTTAGTTTTCAATCAACTAAAGAAGTTTTCTTTTGCTATAAATCAAAATAAGATATAGCCATTGTATTGTTTATTTAAATGAACTTTTTAGCACCAAGCTAAAAACTCCAGTAATCCTACAGTAATCTCAAAAGAAGAAGAAAAAATAGCAAATGTTTATTAAACTAATAAAAAAAACAGTTCCAGAACCTGTTTTATCTACCTTAAAGACAAGCTATTTCAAAATAGGGGGACTGTGTGACTATGTAATTCTTAATGTTGCTCGATTATCTCCTTGGTTAAGCTCATTCTACTACTTCTTAGGCTCTTCGCAATTCCAACGAGAACACTATGCGGTAGTTAGAGGAAAACTTAATTATTATTATTCTCTTAACTCAGGTAAGAGTAAATTCTATCTGCTAAGAAGAAATATTCATCGACTGGAAAAGGGCTTGATAATGAAACCTCGCCGAGAAATCTTTGCTCTTGAATATATTCAAGAAACGATTGAGGCTTATGAAGATATTTTACAAAATAAAACAGAATTTGAAGATGAGCAACAGCTTCGTTGGTTTCACGATGTTTTAAGTGAGTATTTTAATATTGTTTCTTCCCATCCATTAATTGATAATGCTAAAAACAATTTCTTAGAGATAGAAAACAAATATACTATTACTAAGGGAAATTTTATCCCTTATCAACGAAATCTAAATATACCGCCATCCATTAATTATGATCAATTTTTGGAATTATGTTACAGGAGAAGGTCTGTTCGTTGGTATCTACAAAAGCCAGTTTCAAGAGAACTGCTTGATAAGGCAGTAGCGGCGGCAACACTTTCTCCTAGTGCTTGTAATCGTCAGCCTTTTGAGTTCAGAATCTTTGACGAACCTGAGTTAGTGCAAAAAGTGGCCTCACTAGCTGGAGGAGTTAGGGGCTTTGTACATAACTTCCCAGTAATTATTGTGGTGATAGGACAACTAAGAGCATATTTTGATGAAAAGGATCGACATCTTATTTATATAGATTCTTCTTTATCTTCAATGTCATTAATGTTCGCACTTGAAACAATGGGACTGAGTTCTTGTGCGATCAATTGGGCAGATATTCCAACTCCTGAGAAAAAAATGAAAAAATTACTAAATCTTGCTGATGATGAACGTCCTATTATGTTGATTTCAGTGGGGTATCCAGATCCAGAAGGAAAAGTTCCTTACTCTCAAAAAAAAGCATTAGATCAAATTAGAAAATACAATTAAAAAACTATGTTTATAGAGATTAGAAAAGCTGGTTTTGTCAATAAAGGTGCCGAACTTATGCTGAAGGCCATCATTGAAAAAATTGGATTAAGATACTCTGACAGCAAACTTGTAATGGAACCGAATAGAATTAGTGCTCCTTTTGATAAACGAGCAAAATTGGGACTATACCAAAAAATATTGCCTGGAAGATACGCAACACTCCCAATCATTAATTCCTTTCCTAATTTCATTCCTTCAAGTTTTAGAAGGATGTACGGTCTGGTCATTGAGAATGAAATTAAAGTGGTGTTTGATGCTTCTGGTTTTTCCTATAGTGATCAATTGGGCATAAGCCCCACACAACATTTAGCTCAATTGAGCAAAAAATGGAAAAAACAAGGAACAAAAATAATTCTACTACCTCAGGCTTTCGGTCCATTTAGTTCACCTAAAATTAAAGATGCAGTAAAGATTATTGCTGACAACGCAGATCTAATTTTTGCCAGAGAGGCAACTTCTTACTCTCATCTCACTGATGTTGTGGGAAAAAGAGAAAACATAAAAATAGCACCTGATTTTACAAATCTAGTTGAAGGTGTCGTTCCGAATTATATTGACAAAGAAAATCATGGATTTTGCATAGTTCCCAATTATCGTATGATTGAAAAAACCTCAAAAGAAGAAAGCAAATCATATTTGCCATTTTTGACGAGTTGTCTAAGGTATTTATTAGAAAAAAATGCAAAGCCTTTTATTCTAGTTCATGAAACAGAACATGATAGAGAAATAGCAGAATACTTGAAAACATCAGTAGGAACGGAAATACCAATTATAGAAGAAGAAGATCCACTGAAAATCAAAGGCATACTAGGAATCTGCGATGCTACAATAGGTAGTCGCTTTCATGGTTTAGTCAGTGCATTATCTCAGGGAGTTCCATCGATTGGAACGGGATGGAGTCACAAATATCAAATGCTTTTTCAAGAATATTCTTTTGAAGAAGGATTAATTGATATTCTCGGGGAGGAGAAAATTTATAGAAATATTTTGGAGAAATTAACAACTGAGACGACTCGGCAGGATATTGCTCAAAAATTAAAGATAAAATCAGAACAATTAAAAGATGCGTCCGAACAAATGTGGCACAATATTTTCACTCTGATTGACAAGTTTAATTGAAAAACAACAAAAGTATAAACTAAATTAGTAGAATGCAAAAAAAGTTAAAAATCGCCTTACTTGTACCTAGTTTAAATGGTGGTGGTGCCGAAAGGGTTATAGTAAATTTGGCAAATTACTTCAATAGACAGAAAGAATCTACTGTTTGGATAATTACAACTCAAAAAGGTGTTTATTTTGATATTCTTGATTATGACATAATGAGGTATTTTTTGCCAGATCTAAATCTTAG
Source organism: Geminocystis sp. CENA526 (assembly GCF_050753365.1). Classification (NCBI taxonomy): domain Bacteria; kingdom Bacillati; phylum Cyanobacteriota; class Cyanophyceae; order Chroococcales; family Geminocystaceae; genus Geminocystis; species Geminocystis sp. CENA526. The sequence goes on along the minus strand of NZ_JBLZFY010000026.1, from coordinate 6,718 downwards.
GATATTTAACTTGAATATTTTGAAATCAGTATCTCAACTTATTTCTCTTTGTTTATTTCTCATAATAAATAAACCTGATATTCTTATGTCAACGACTCATAGCTCTAATATTTTGGGTCCAATAGCAAAGATTTTAACTGGGGTCAAAACCAAAGTGGTTGTTAGAACAGCTAATACTTTTGATGATTTTCGTGTGGAGAAATTATCTCTTAGGCAAAGATTGTATCTTAGAGTATTAAAATTATCGTATTATCTTGCTGATTTTCACATAGCTAACTCACCTGATACAAAAAAAGATGTTAACTTTTTTTGTTGTGTTCCTAAAGAAAATATAAAAGTAATTCCTAATCCTGTTTATGATCCAAAAATTGAAAATCTTTCATTAGAAAAAATAGGACACAAATGGATCGATAACGGATGTAAGTATATTGTTTCCGCAGGTAGGCTACATCCCCAAAAAGATTTTGATACGCTGTTAATGGCATTTTATGAACTTCAAGCTAAACATGATGTCAAGCTAATCATTTTAGGCACGGGAGATCAAGAAAAACGTCTTAAAGAATTAGTTAAAAAGTTAGGAATTGCAGAAAAAATAGATTTTGTAGGTTTTCAAACTAATCCATATCCGTATTTTAAAAATGCCCAAGTTTTTGTTCTAACTTCTAGGTGGGAAGGCTTTGGTAACGTTTTAGTAGAATCTCTTGCTGTAGGAACACCGATTGTCTCAAGTGATTGTTCTGGAGGTCCTCGTTTTATTCTGAAAGATGGAATGTATGGTACATTGGTAAATATTGGAAATTCTCAGGGCTTTGCTGATGCAATAGAACAAGTTTTACTAAATCAGAATATTTATCCAAAAGAATTCCTTATAAAACGGGCGAAAGATTTTTCTATTGATGAAATTGGAGAATATTATTTTAATGAATTTATTTCAATTCTAAATATATAGTCTAAATATGTCAAAAAATCCTATCCGCTCAATGAAATAATAGGGGCACACTAACATTTTAACAACGATTTTACGCCTTTAGATACGTGTTCTTGAGCAATTTATTCTAGATTATTGAATAGATACAAAAAATGAAAAATCCGCATATCAATCACAAGTATAGTTAAAAATGAATGTATTATTATTGCTAATTTCTATCTTCTATTTTTTTTGTCTAAGTCTTTTTTTTTATATTGAAAACAAGAATAAAAAGAAACCTGATTTCTTTTCTCCTGGTAATATATTTATTTATTTTCAGGTACTATCAGCCATACCTTTGTTTTTTTTATCTATTAATAATTCGTCTATCGAAAACTTAATTTTTAAACAATTATCCAATGAGTTTAAAAGTTATAACTACATAATTTTTGCGTATATTATGACAGTTATCGCTTCTATTATTAGCTATTCAGGAATCGTTTTTGGCTATAGCCTCAAAAATAAAAATCTATTTTTGATATTGAACACAATTATAGGCATAAGAATCTTTAGAATAAAAAAAACAAGTGACATAAAAAATATATTTACTATAGGTCTTGTTTTTATTGGGTTCGGAATATGTGTCTATATTTATTTTTTAACAAGGATAGGAGGATTAACAGACTTATGGCTAAATCTGAATGAAAGAGCTGACAGAACTGCAGGTTTAGGATATTTTCATTTTTTTTACACCTTTGCAATTACTATGGGTAGTCTTATATGCTTGTATGTCACTTTTTTAAAGAAAAAACACTTTATGTCCATGTTAATTTTCCTACTAAATATTTTTGTTTTATTATCTTTAGGACAAAGGGGACCATTGCTATATTTTATTATTTCTGTGATGATATTAAGATACTATGGAATTAAAAGATTAAAAAAATTATTTACCTTAAAGCGTGTTTTGCTTATTATTTTTATGGTAATTATTTCTTTAGTTTCTGTTCAATTTAGACAAATTAATGCCGTGGAAAAATATTCTGATAATCCACGTTTACTCATGACGGATGCTTTCAAATCTTTTGAAAGTCATCTTCTATTAAGATTTTCACGAGTTGAGAGAGATATTGTAATTTTAAAGTATTTTGAGGAACATGATTTTTGGTTAGGTAGTTCTTATTTATCTTTAGTAACTGCTCCAATACCGAGAAATATTTTTCCAGAAAAACCTCCTATTGACACAGGAAGATATCTTTTGGGTATGGCTCAAGGTCGAACTATAAATCCTCCGATGTCGGTTAAACAACTTCCCCCTAGTTCTTGGCCTGAAGGTAATTGGGCAGGATATATGAATTTTGGAATATTTGGTTTTATATTATTTTTTTTTATATCTGGAATTATTCCCGCTTGGAGTTATAATTTGATGAAGTTCAACTCTTTTTCCATCGGCTCAATACTTTTTTACACTCAATTTTGTCGTGTTATAAATCTCTCACCCAGTGGTATTGTAGAGATAATAATGAATTTAATTCTTTTTTTTATTTTGTTTTTTATATCTAAGATTTGTTTTTTCTTGTTGAAAAGTAAACAAAAAACTTGAAAAATTAATTTTAAATAGTATGAAAAATTGCTAATAAAATATTCTCTTATAAAATCTAAAGAAAAATGAAAAATAAAATACTGCTTATTGGTTATTCTTCTCAAAACATGGCTTCAGGAGCGTCTTTAGGTTTTGATTCTCTTGTAGATGGATTTCAACTAATATCTTGTCAGCTTGAAGTTATATATATCTCTGATTCTAGGAAATCAGGCACATACGGCAGTTTCTCTTTCACTCGTGTCAAAGATTCTCTAAAAGCTATTTTTGAGGCATTACAAAAGATTCCCTCTCAAGAAGTTATCTATATGACGATCGCATCTTCAAAACTTGGTTTTGTTAGAGATATGGTAATCATTTGGTTTGCTTGGTTTTGGAAAAAAAGGATTATCTTGCATCTTAAGGGGGGGGGTTATAAAGACTTTTATCTGAGTCAATCAATCTTATTTCAAGGATTAATTAGATCAACATTAGGAAAAAGTAATCATATTGTTGTGTTAGGTGAGTTACTACGAGATCAATTCTATTTTGTTCCAAATATTGAAACAAAAATTAAAGTCATACCGAATGGTTTAACAACAGACTTAAATATTAATGTAGCAAGGGTTAAGTCCCTACCATCGACAGATAAATGTCTTCGGTTATTATATTTATCTAATTTAATTCCTTCTAAAGGTTATCTTATTTTGCTTGATGCTTGTATCAAATTAATTAAAAATTATGATATTAAACTAATCTGTGATTTTTGTGGAGACTTTACTTTAACAGTAGTTGACGATAAATCTTCGAATATAGAAAAACAAAAAGAAGATTTTTTTTCTCAAATAAAAAAAGTTGGTTTAGAAGATTATATTATCTACCATGGCAGGGTATCAGGGGAAAAAAAAGAAAAAATGTTAAAAGAAGCTCACTTTTTTGTTTTACCAACATTTTATCCGTGGGAAGGACAACCTCTCAGTATTATAGAAGCTCTTGCTTTTGGAACTCCCGTTATTAGCACTTACCATAAGGGAATTCCAGAACAAGTAAAAGATGGATATAATGGTTATTTGATGAAAAAAAATGATCCTCAAGAAATTATTGATGCTATTTTGCAAGGACTAAAATCGCCTGAAAATTACAGTAAACTAAGTGAAAATGCTATTAAACACTTTCAATATAACTTCACAAGGGAAGTTCATTTAAAACGTTTAATATCCCTGATTTGTGACGATGAGAATATTAAAATCTAAAATTTTATTTATATTGATTTATAAAATTTATGCGATCTCTTATAATTATTAGTCAATATTTTTATCCTAGCGAAGCCTCTACCTCTCAGTTGTTAACTGATTTGGCAGATGGCTTATTTGCTAAAGGTTTAAAAATCAAGATTTATACGGGTACTCCTTCTAATGGGGAAAAATCTAAACCTTTTACTATATTGCGATCGCCCGATCCTTTTCAAAAAAGTAAAAGTATCTTAGGAAAATTAGTTAGCTCATTATTTTTTCTATTAGGGGCTTTATTTTTTGTCTTGTTTAAGGTTGATAAAAGAGATTCTTTGTTAATTGCGTCTAATCCTCCTTATGCAGGAATATTAGGACTTGTTTTTAAGTTTTTAAGAGGAGGTAAATATTATTTTTTATTGCAGGATGTTTTTCCTGAATCAGCAATTTTAAGTGGAATTATTAAACAAAAAAGTTGGCTAGTAAATGTTTTTAATTACTTAATTTATTTGGTTTGTTTTAACAGTGAAAAAACCATCGTTTTAAGTGAATCAATGGAAAAATTATTGCAGTCCAAATATTCTGATTTAGATAATTTTTCTATCATTGAAAATTGGTCGATCGCACCTATTGAGTTATCAGATAAAAAAGATAATGAATTCGCTATTAAATACGGTTTAGATAAAAAATTTACGGTACTCTACTCAGGAAATATTGGTCGGCTTCATGATATTGAAACTATTGCAGAAGCAGTGAAAATATTATATGAAAAAAACCAAAATATTCAGTTTGTCTTTATCGGCGATGGTGCAAAACTTAAAATATTAGAACAATATAAAAATCAGTATAAATTAGAAAATTTATTATTATTGCCTTTTCAACCAAGAGAACTTTTATCACAAACTTTAACCGCCTGTGATGTTTCTTTAGTTAGTTTAGTTAAGGGTGCAGAATCTGTAGTTGCTCCTTGTAAATTCTATGGAATGTTAGCTTCTGGAAGGGCGATAGTTTCTGTTTCCGAAACTGGTTCATATATCGATAAATTAATTACAGAAAAAGAATGTGGTATTAATTGCCCTTGTGGCGATGCGGAAAAATTAGCCGATATTTTAATTGAGTTATGTAATTCTCCTGATAAAGTGAAAAATATGGGGATTAATGCTCATCAACTTTATTTAAAACAATATAGGCTCGATCGAGCCTTAAAAGAATATATAGAAGTTTTAAACTTAAAAGAATCATAGTAGTTGTTATGTTTTATTAATATGGTTGAATAATAGTAACATTTTAGACAAAAAATATTATCATGAAAACCGATAAACTTTTTTATCAAATATTTATCAATCAACCCAGTTTAATTCATGAATTATTACCCGATATTCCTAATGACTGTCAATTTGAATATACTGCCCCCGTAGTCAAAGAAACAGAATTCCGTTTAGATGGACTTTTGACACCTTTATCGGATAATCCTAACGTACCATTGGTGTTTTTAGAGGCACAAATGCAAAAAGATGTTAAATTTTATCGCCGATATTTTGGGGAAATATTTCTCTATTTAAGTCAATATGAAGAAACCAGAACTTGGAAAGGTTTATTAATTTTAAAGAATAGAAATTGTGACTTAGGTTCAGAAATTCCTTATAAAATATTATTAGATAATCAGATTACTAGGCTATATTTAGAAGATTTATCAGAGATAAAAAATCTCAGTCCTAATTTAGCTTTATTGAGGTTAATTGTTGCCCAAGATTCAGAGATAACAAATTTAGGAAAATTAGTATTAAATAGTGCAAAAACCGAAGAAGATTTCCAAAAACAATTCACTTTAATCGAAGCTATACTAAAAAATAAATTACCCCAATTAAGTACAGAGGAGATATTGACCATGTTTGACTTAAAAACTGCCACAATGCCTAAATTAGACGCTTACGAAACCTTAGTCAAGTATTGGCAAGATAAAGCCAAAGAAGAAGGTTTACAGAAAGGTATTGAAGAAGGTTTACAGAAAGGTATTAAAGAAGGTTTACAAAAAGGAAGACTCGAAGGAGAAGCGGATTTATTGATACGTCAATTAACTCGCCGTTTTGGTAATTTAACTGATAGTCAAAAGGAAAAAGTTCGATCGATCTCTATTGCTCAGTTAGAATCTTTAGCAGTAGCATTATTCGATTTTCAGGATATATCTGATTTGGAAAAGTGGTTTGAAACTCAAATTTAGATATTTATTATCATCAAATGTATGAATCAAAACAAATTTTTAGTAATAATAAAAAATTGTAAATAATTATTATGAAAACTTTAATGAAATGGTCATTAAAAGACTATCATGATTTAATTGATAACGGATTATTAGCGGATAAAAATGTTGAATTATTAGAAGGAGAATTAATTGAAATGGCTCCAGAAAGCCCCTTACATAGTTATATAACCAGAACGGGTACTCAATATCTTCGGGAAAAATTAAGTGGATTAGCATTAGTTATAGAAGCACATCCTATTACCTTAGCTAATTCTGAACCTGAACCAGATATAGCCATTGTTAAACCTCATGCTCATAACTATAAAAATCGACATCCATTTGTTGAAGACATTTTTTTGTTAATAGAAATTTCTAATAAAACTCTCGCTTATGATCTTAATGATAAGAAAAAAATCTACGCTAAAGAAGGTATAAAAGAATATTGGGTGGTGGATATTAATAATCGTCAAATTCATGTATTTTTTAATCCTGATAATAATGATTATTTAAACAAAATAAATATATCTACAGGGATTATAACAACTCAATCTTTCCCTGATTTAGAATTAGTAATTGAACAATTATTTTCTTGGTAATTTGTTTTATATAAAAAAGCAAAAAAAATTTATTATCATGTTTGATTATACATTCGCTAGAAATCTATCCCTTACCGTTATCTTCTGAATCCTTTATGATAATTGAATCATAACACCTAACCTAAATCATCGGAGATAATTGTAATGCAATCTTGGGCAGAACAAGAA
>NZ_JBLZFY010000025.1:0-45351 GCF_050753365.1 Geminocystis sp. CENA526 | reverse complement strand
TATTTCTGGTGAATGAATAAAATTCTCTCAAAAGTACATCAAATATTGAGAATTTTTCTCCCCGTCCACTTGTCCACTTGTCCACTTGTCCTCCAGCCTAGTTTTCATCATTTTCTTTATGTCGAACTGAGGTGATACCTACCCTCATCAAAATACTTTTTCAGCAGACCCTAATTATTGGATAAGTTTAAGAAAGTTTATGTTACTATAATCAAGAAAATTACTATTCAAAAATAAAATGTTTAAATATCTTTTAATTTCTTCCTTTGCTTTACTCAATGCTGGTGTTTTACCTGCTGTAGCACAAGCAGAAACCCCCGTCACCGAAAATCCTCCTGCGGAAACTTTTCAACCCGGATTTTGGCAACCTGTCGCTAGAGTAGAAACCGATAAACCTATCGCCTTAAAAATTATTAATGATAGTGGTATCCTCTTAGATTATGCCTTCACCGATGCTAATCTTGAACCTCTTAGGTTAGAAGAAAATGCTACAAGAACGATCGAAAATGTAGAAACTCCTCTTTTTCTGGTGGTTTATCCTGACATCCAAAATGAAAATAGCTCCAGAATTAACCTAAAGTACTTCGTAGAAGTAACAGAAGATAATATGATAGAATTGACAATAAGACAAATAGAAAGTATCAGTCAAGGAAATCGAACTTTTAATTTGCAAACTTCGGGTGCAATTTTCCTATATTAATAAAACTTATGCACTTCTAACAATACTCCGTCATTCCGAGAGTAGCGAAGGAATCTCAATGCCTTGATTTTGGTAAAAATGCGTAACTTCTAACTAATAAAATCATTATACTTAACAAGATCATCATAGGAGTTAATTATGTGGGCTAGTGCAATTACAGCCTATTTTCACTATTTGAGCATAGGAATTATTTTTGCATCCTTATCGATCGAATTTTTCACCCTAAAAGAAAAATTAACAGTCAAAGAAGCATGGCGTATAGTGTTAGCTGACAGTGCCTATGGTATCGGTGCAATAATTGTTTTAGTTACAGGAGTTTTAAGGGTATTATACTTTGCTAAAGATACAGCTTATTATATGCACCAACCCGTATTTTTTGCAAAAATTGCCCTTTATTTAATAGTAGGTATAGTATCGTTATATCCCACTATTTCTTTTATTCTTTGGGTTAAGTCTTTATTAGAAGAAAAACCTCCAGAATTTAGCCTTAATAAGTATAAAATTCTCAGGGGAATAATTATCTTTGAATTAGTCGGTTTTAGTCTTATTCCTTTACTCGCATCCATGATGGCTAGGGGAATTGGTGCTAATTGGTTTTTATCCTAAAAAAAGAGATTAGGCAATTAGGAATTAGGTAAAATTATAATTTTTATTTTGATTAAAACTGGTTAATATTTTTCTTTTTTAATGGATTATCAATTATTAGTGAATGACGTAATAAAAGCCTGTGAAAATAAAGACGCTTTCTTGTTTTCTTCCTTATTTAGCAATGATGGAGTCATTATTTTAAATAATAATTCAACTATTTATAAAGAAGATATTGAAACAGTAACAAAAACATATTTTGATAATTTAAAGTATATAAAAATTCACGTTAAATCTCTAATTATTCAAGAAAATAAAGCCTTTATAGAATGGTCATGGTTAGATTATAATTTAATCACAAATAAAGAAAATAATCGTGATAATCTTATTATTTTAGACTTTAAAAACAATTCGATCGATCGATGGCAAGAATATAATAAGTAGGGAGGTAGGCAAGAGACAAAAGGCAAAAGGCAAAAGGCAAAAGGCAAAAGGCAACAGGTAACAGGTAACAGGTAACAGTACAAGTTTTAAGACTTAATAAAAACGGTAAGTTAAATACGTCTTAGGTTACTCCTAATGCCCACTAACTGATTTTTTTTAAGCTAATATGAACATATAACTTTAGTTATTAGACATTTCCAACAATGATTTTTTATTATTTCGGAGGAGTTGAATAATATTCAACCTGTATAAGGTTTCAGCCTTTGTTATCCTTATTTTTGGAAAAGTCTATGACATTGACACAAACATCTTTATCTATAGTCATCAGTTATAATTTGTGAGCAATCAAATATTATTCGATAGTCTTTAATTCATTTTAAATTGTTAATTTTATCCCCTAAAATCTTATGAATACTTCTACCTTGCCTAAATCTTCATGGAAAATTCGTTCTATACAATATCGTGATCTTAACCCTATTGCTACATTATTACAACAACGCTTATCGATCGAGTATAACAGTCATCAAGCAATTTTATTAGAAAAAATACAAAAATATCAGAGTTTTTACGGTTTATTAGAACTATCAAAAATACTACCTATGGGGGATGACTTTTATGTGTATGTAGCAGAAAAAGATCAACAAATACAAGGTTTAATTCAAGTTTCCCCTTTTAATCATACTCGCAGTACATGGCGTGTTGAACAAGTTTTGATTAACTATAATACTTCTATCAGTCATTTACTCATCGGTAATCGTAGCATCGGTTCACAACTTTTGCGCCATTGTTTCGAGAAAATTTGGGAAGCTAGAACATGGGTACTAGAAGTTAATATAAATGAAAAAAATACCCTAGCATTATACCGAGAAAATGGTTTTCAGCCCCTCGCCCAAATAACCCATTGGAGTTGTTCATGGGATATATTACAAAAGTTAGCACAACAAGAACCTAACTTGCCCAACTTATTACCCGTGAGTAATGCTGATGCGAAATTACTCTATCAATTAGATTGTGTCTCCATGCCTCCCATGTTAAGACAAGTGTTCGATCGACATATCGAAGACTTCAAACTAGGATTAGGGCGTTTTATCTGTCAAAAAATACAAGGGTGGTTAACCCATACCGCAGAAATTAGTGCTTATGTATTCGAGCCTCAAAGAAAAGCAGCCATCGGTTACTTCAAATTATACCTATCCAAAGACGGGAGTAAACCCCATGAAGCAATTTTAACCGTACATCCAGCCTATACATGGCTTTATCCGAAACTGATTAGTCAAATGGCAACCATAATCCAAACCCTGCCACCTCAAACTCTCTTAGTTTCCTCCTTAGACTATCAACCAGAAAGAGAAGAATACTTAGAGAAATTAGGGGCGCAAAGAGTTGATCAAAATTTATTGATGTCTCGTTCCGTGTGGCATAAACTCAGAGAAGCAAAACCCTTAGAATCTTTAAACCTTCCCGAAGTATTAAACGGTTTAAAACCCGTACATAATCCCATTCCCACCCCTTGGATAAAATCTTGGTTAGAAAGTACTTATAATTCTTCTTCTTTAACCAATCACCCCGACTCTAACAACTCCCAAGATTAACAAAAATTGCCAAAAATATCCATCAAAAAGATTGCTAGGGGTTGAATAATATACGACTTACCAACCTCTAACGATATTCTGTCATTCCGAGAGTAGCGAAGGAATCTCTATCCTTTGATTTTTACAAGTGCGTAACTTATATAATATTAAATCCTTATTTTATCAGATCGATCGAAATCTAAGCTAAGACTCATTTAACTTACATTTTCTCTGAATTGTTGAAAATCTTTGCAAGTTTTAACTATTCCCTATTCCCTCTTCCCTTTTCCCTACCTTCATCAGTCAAATTAAATGCAAACTAGCTTATTCAGGGGAAGATTCTTGTACTTGTTGAAAAATCTTAGCCGCAAATTCGGGATTTTCTCGCATTCTGCGAAAAAGTAAAGGCATCTGTTGATAATGTTGCTTGATTAATTCCTCATCCTCAGAAGGGATTTTTCCTGCTAAAAATATTAACTCATCTTCGTCTAACCCCAGATACAAAGCCATGTAACGAATCAACTCCTCTTTTGGGGTAGAATCTCCTCGATTATTTTCTAACTTAGATAGATAAGTAAAATCAATGCCTAGTATCTCCGCTAACTGCCTTTGAGTATAACCATTTTTCTTTCTTGCTTCCTTGATGACATTCCCAAAATTTGCCGTTTCCTGCATTTTTTCTCTAACTTGAATAAAAAATCAACATTTTGTTGACAAAAAAATCAACATTGGTTATGATGATAGCATCATGTTGAATAAAAAGTCAAGTTTACTGCCATGAGTCAAGCACAGATACGAGAAACCAAAGAACAAATAATGTCGGCATTCGGGCAACTATTTGTAGAATATAAGCAACAAGAGTCAAAAATTGAAACCAAAGAGGAAGCCGTTGAGAAGGAAAAAAATAAGGCTTTATTAACGAAAGTTGCCGATTATACAGTTAATAATATTGTCAATAGTATGGCAACTTTGCAGTTAGATTTTAGTAATTTAACCAAAGAAATAGCGACTCGCTTAGAGAGTGAATCGGAAGTTTTAACCGAGTTGAAAAAAGCGATTATTGTTGAACAAGAAAAGTTAACTCAACTGCAAAAAGTGCGCTTAGTTGCTGATGCTTTATATATTTTAAGACAAGAACATCAAGAAAGAATAAAAACCCTTGAAAGTTCTACCCAAAATGCTTTAGATAACATTGTTAAACAACAGGAAAAATTACGCAAAGATTGGGAAAAAGAGCAAACGGAATTTGAACTAAAAATTGCTGAAGAATCTACATTATTAACTCAGCAAAGACAACAGCAAGAAGCTGATTTTACCTATCAATTACAGATTGAGAGAAAACGAGAAATGGATGAGTATGAAGAAGCGAAAAGACTCCAAGAAAGAGAGTTAACTTTAGCTAATATTGACAAAAATAAACTATGGGAAGAAAGAGAACTTATTTTGACTAATCAGGAAGCAGAATTTACTCAAAATCAAGAGAAAATTGCAGGGTTTGATGAACAAATTAAAACGGAAACAAATAAGGCTCGTACTGAAGCGATAAAAGAAGCCGATCGAGAAGCACAAATTAAGGCTAATCTAATAGAAAAAGAGTGGGAGTCTGCCAAACAAGGTTATGACTTTAAGATACAGTCTTTAGAGGCAAAAATTGAGCAACAAAATCAACAAATTGAAGAAATTATTACTCAACTAAAAGAAGTCACCAATCAAGCACAAAATTTAGCTTTAAGAGCTTTTCAACCTAGCAATAATTAGTAATAATATTCAGTCAAATCAAATAATTAAGAGGTAAGATAATGGCAATAAATTCTAAAAGTACCAAAGCCCAAATTTTAGAGGCTTATGAGGAATTGCAACAGCAAAAAGCAAAACTTGAACAGGAAATTACTTTAGCAAAAAAACAAGCTCAAGTTCAACAAAAAGCCGTTGAAAGTGCCACAAAAATTGTTAATAACCCTATTAATAATCAAGAAAAAGTTAATTCAAAACCCGTAGAAAATATCCCCATTAAATCTATGAATAATATTGAGCAAGTTATTGAAAGTTTAGAAAAATTGCAAGTTGGTTTTGGTAGTGCCGTTAGTCAACTTTCTGAGCAATTAATTACGGAGGCTTCTAGTTTAGAAAAGTTAGAAACTGACATTGATTTAGAAGTGAATCATCTCCAAGAATTACATGATTTAGAAACCATTGAAGATGATACTTTAGTGAATTTATTGACTACTTATGAAGAAAGTCAAACAACTTTTTCTGATGAATATAATCAACGGCTAGAAACTTTACAAGAGGAGTTATTAACGGCTCAAAAAGAATGGGCAAAAGAACAAGAAAATAAGCAAAGAGAGATTAAACAACGTAACGAAATCTCTGCTAAAAATAAACAAAGAGATAATGAAGAATATAGCTATAATTTACAACTAAATCGACAGCTCGATCGAGAAAATTATGAACAAGAATTGACTCAATTATACAAAGATTTAGAAGAAGCTAAAAAACAACAGGAAAAAATTTGGGAAGAAAGGGAAAAAGCTATTTCTGACAAAGAAAAAGAATATCAAGAAGCAAAACAAAAAGTTGCCGAATTTGAGCAAAAATTAGAGAATGAAGTTAAGAAAGCTAAGGATGAAGGTAAGGGAATTGGTACTTATCAAGCTAAAGTAAAAGCTGATTTAAGACAGAAAGAAATTGATGGAGAAACGCAAAATTATCAACTTAGAATACAGGCTTTAGAGTCCACTATTTTAAGTAACGAAAATCGCATTAATTCTTTATCTCAACAATTAGATTCTGCATTAAAACAAGTACAAGATTTAGCGATAAAAGCCATCGAAGGTACATCAAATCGTAACTCTTTTGAAGCGATGAAAGAAGTTGCTTTAGAACAAGCTAAAAATCAACAAAAAGGAAAGTAAGGAATGAAGAATGAAGAATGAAGAATGAAGAATGAAGAATTAATTGCGAGGTACGATCGATCATCTCAAAACCCTATATTATTTATAGTAAAATTGGTTTTAATAAATATATCATACAAACTATTAACCATTTTATGACAAAAACAGCACTTATTACAGGAGCATCTTCGGGGATTGGCAAGGCTTTTGCAGAAGAATTAGCTCAACGCAATTATAATTTAATTATCGTGGCTCGATCGAACTCTTTGTTAGTAGAATTAAAAGAAAAATTAGAGTCTCAATATGGCATCAAAGTTACCGTTATTTGTCAAGATTTGAGTTTACCTCGCGCTGGAGAAAGCATTTTTAATCAAGTTAAACAAGAAAATATTTTTGTTGATTTATTAGTCAACAATGCAGGTTTTGGGGATTATGGTAGGTTTACCGATCGAACTTTATCTAAACAATTAGATATGATACAAGTTAACATTACCGCATTAGTAGAGTTAACCTACCTATTCTTACAAGAAATGAAAACTCAAGGTAAAGGCGAAATTATCAACGTTAGTTCGATCGCAGGTTATCAGCCTTTACCCTATTTGTCGGTATATGCGGCAACAAAAGCTTTTGTCTTGTCATTTTCAGAGGCATTGTGGGCAGAATACAAGTCCTATGGTATCAAAATATTAGCTCTTTGTCCGGGTCCTACGGAGTCAAAATTTCCTGAAGTGGCAGAATTTACCAATTTTCCGGGGATGGAAAAAGGCAACCAATCGAGTATAGCCAAAGCCGAAGATGTGGTGAAAAATGCTTTATCAGCTTTAGAAAAATCCCAAGCAAATGTCGTTACGGGAGGAATTGGTAATCAAATTGTGGTGAATCTCAGTCGCTTTTTCCCTAGGGAATTGATTGTTAGTGGAGTAGAAAAACAATTTCGTCAAAATTAAGAAATAAAATTACCAAAATTAATGTACCTTATCATTGATTTAAAAATTGCTATATACAACAATTCTCAATCAGTTGTAAAATTAGATGATGATTATTAGTCTCAGTGATTATTGTCTAATGTGAACTTTACTGAGAGGGAGATGTTATTATAAGTTGGAATACATATTTTCTCTTCATGCCATAGAAGAATTGCAAAAAACAGGAAGATCACACATAAGAGAAGATTGGATTCAGCAAACATTAGATTTTCCTGATGCAGTAGCATATTATCCTAATCTGAATAAAGTTTATCATTGGAAACGTATTTCTGATTATGGCAATCGTGCGTTAAAAGTAGTTTTCAATCCAGTCAAAAGTCCAGTATATATAATAACCGTTTATTTTGATAGGGGTTTTAAAGATGATTAGAAAATTTAGTTATGACTCTGAAGTAGATGCTGCATATATTCAGTTAACAGATGATACTGTATTGGATTCTGAAGAAATAGCTAATGGCATTGTTGTTGACTACAACGATCGAGATGACATAGTTGCTATTGAATTATTAGACACCAAGAAGATAACCCCTGAGTCTTTTTTCAAATTAAAATCTTTGCTCCCTGAATCAACGATCACCATGCTACAGGAATTCAACCTTTTCAGTAAACAATTATGCTAATTAAGATCAACATTTAAACTGTGTGATTTTAGCAGTTAAAAGTTCCCTTTGATCACCAAAATATGTTAAATTTTATGTAGCGAGTCTCAGAAAACCCCTCGATCGAACGATCGAGATCAATGTCTAGTCTTGCTACAACGTCATGATATAATTTCCTTGACTTAACATAACCTTAAATCTTCACAAAACTGAGATTGATTGAGGTTAAAAATTAAAAACACTGTACATAAAATTCTAAGTTCACGGCTTAATGTTTACTAAACAAGTAACCGATTCTCCTGTTTATAAATGGTTTAACGATCGTCTCGAAGTAGATGCGATTTCCGATGATATTAGTAGCAAATACGTTCCCCCCCACGTCAATATCTTTTATTGCTTAGGCGGAATTACCCTAACTTGCTTCTTAATTCAGTTTGCCACTGGGTTTGCTATGACTTTTTACTACAAACCCACCGTTACCGAAGCCTTTACCTCCGTTCAATTTATCATGAATGAAGTTAACTTCGGTTGGTTGATTCGATCGATCCATCGTTGGTCAGCCAGTATGATGGTATTAATGTTAATCCTCCATGTTTTCCGTGTTTACCTAACAGGTGGATTCAAAAAACCTCGTGAATTAACTTGGATCGTGGGTGTAACTATGGCGGTTATTACCGTTTCCTTCGGTGTAACTGGTTACTCTTTACCTTGGGATCAAGTAGGTTATTGGGCGGTTAAAATTGTATCTGGTGTACCTGCGGCAATTCCTGTAGTAGGTGATCAAATGGTAGAACTTTTAAGAGGTGGTGCAAGTGTAGGTCAAGCAACTTTGACTCGTTTTTACACCATCCACACCTTTGTTTTACCTTGGTTAATGGCAGTATTCATGTTATTACACTTCCTTTTAATCCGTAAGCAAGGTATTTCTGGTCCTTTGTAAAAATATTGTAACTTGCGCATTTATAAGAAAAATCAAGGTTAATTGAGATTGCTTCGTGCCTCGCAATGACAGAATACAATTATGATTGCGTAAGTCAAAATTCCTTCATTTGGTTGGGTTATATACATCCAACCTGTTTTTTACAATACTAAGAAAAAATCAGGATACAATAAATAATTATTCTGCTTTTTCATAACTTCCTTAATGTAGGAGATAATAATTAATGTCCAATCCTAACTCTCAATTAATCAAAAAACCCGATCTCAACGATCCAAAATTAAGAGCAAAATTAGCTCAAAACATGGGACATCATTACTACGGTGAGATTGCATGGCCTAACGATATTCTCTATATGTTCCCCGTTTGTATTTTGGGTACATTAGGCTTAATCGTTGGTTTATCCATTCTCGATCCTGCTATGATTGGTGAACCTTCTGATCCTTTTGCTACACCTTTGGAAATTTTGCCTGAGTGGTATTTATACCCCGTATTCCAAATTTTGCGCGTTTTACCTAACAAACTTTTAGGTATCGCTTGTCAAGCCGCTATTCCTTTGGGTTTAATGTTAATCCCCTTCATTGAAAGTGTTAACAAGTTCCAAAATCCCTTCCGTCGCCCTATTGCGATGACTGTATTTTTATTCGGTACTTTAGTAACTCTTTGGTTAGGTGCTGGTTCTGTATTCCCCATTGACAAGTCTTTAACTTTGGGTTTGTTCTAGGTTTTGACTTAAATTTCCAAAAGATTAAAATACACCCCTCTCGATCGATCCTATGCTCATTTCCTTGAGTTTTTTTAGGGTCGATCGACTTTTTTATGGTTGTTTCATAACCAATTAATGAATAATATTTTATCGTTAAAATAAGGTATTAAATAGTTATTTATGATGTAATTTATGATTGAATCAAAAAACTTAAATATAGTTTGAAAAATGAAATTGCCTCAAGATGCAATAATTGCTGAAACAAAATTAACAAAATATTTATTACAGTGGAAACCTATAGATGATAAATCTCAATTTTTATTAAAGGCAGGTTATAGTATAGCAACAGCGAAAGAATTAGAAAAAGATTTACGACAACAAATTCTACCGTTAAATGCAGTTTATACTGAAAGTAATAATTTTGGAGATAAATATGAAATTAAAGGAGAATTGAAAGGAATTAATGGAGTTATTTTAAATATAATTACCGTTTGGATGACAGAGTTTGATTCAGGGCAAACGAAATTTATTACAGGAAGAAATAATTTTGATTAATTTGACTCATCAATCATTTCATAACTATATTTCATAACAAATAAAATAATCAAATAGTCATAAAAAAATATAAGATACTTTATTTACAAATCTTTACGTTAAGAGCAAAATATTATAAACTACCATAATAAAAAAAATTATTGATCCATATTTAAAGAAGGAGTTTACAATACAAATGCAGTCAGTATCACCCGTATTGACCTCAGTACCAAAAGAATATCTTAAAGCACCGGGAGGATTTAATCCAAACGTGCTAATGTTTATCACCGCCATTTTATTAATTACATTTTCTACCATCGGTTATTTTTTATGGGGATGGGTGGACTGGGTGTGTTTTAGTGCCAATGTCCTTGCTTTGCATATGTCGGGTACTGTTATCCATGATGCTTCCCATAATAGTGCCCATAAAGATCGAATCATTAATTCCATACTAGGTCATGGTAGTGCCTTAATGTTAGGTTTTGCCTTTCCCGTGTTTACTAGAGTCCACTTACAACACCATGCAAACGTAAATGATCCAGAAAACGATCCTGATCATTTTGTCTCCACAGGAGGTCCTTTATGGATGATTGCCGCAAGGTTTTTCTACCATGAGATTTTTTTCTTTAAGAGAAAATTATGGCGTAAATATGAGCTTTTAGAATGGTTTTTGAGTCGTTTATTTTTATTTTCGATCGTGTTTTTAGGCATTCACTACGGTTTTATCGGTTATGTGATGAATTTCTGGTTTGTACCAGCTTTAGTGGTAGGTATTGCATTAGGTTTATTTTTTGACTACTTACCCCATCGTCCTTTTAAAGAGCGCGATCGATGGAAAAATGCTAGAGTATATCCGGGTAAAGTGTTAAATATCTTGATTTTCGGTCAAAACTATCATTTAGTTCACCATTTATGGCCTTCTATTCCTTGGTATAAATATGAACCAGCTTATTATGCAACTAAATCTCTCTTAGATGCTAAAGGTTGTGAGCAATCTTTGGACTTACTCAACGGTAAAAACTTTTGGAGTTTTATGTATGATGTCTTTTTAGGCATTAGACTACATGAAAAACACTAAGTAAAATTGAGAATTGAGAATTGAGAAATATTTGTTATTTTCTGATGGGGGAGGGCTTAATATATTAAGCCCCTACGTTACTTCTTACTTCTTACTTTATCCCCCCTCCCCCGTTGGGGTATTGAATAAAACAAATAACTGACTCAAGATATAGAAAAGTCTATAAAATGAGTTGATATTGTGAAAAATTGGCGAAATATTGCGGTTAAAAGTTTACTTCTTTCGATACTACTATCTAGTTGCGGAGTGAATCCTGTTACCCAAGAAGATACCCCTCAAGCATCTTTGATTTTAGTGGCAAATGGGGAGGATTTTATTCGAGAAGGATTTGTGACAAAAGACGGTTGGCGTGTCGATTTTAACCATGCTTACGTTACTTTAGCAGGTACGATCGCACATCAAACCGAGCCTCCTTTCAATCCTGATGGAGAACAAGAGTTAACACCCCTTAAATCTGTCACCCTTGTCAGTGATGCAGTTACTGTTGATTTGGCGCAAGGAGATGAAAACGCCCCTCCCATAAAAGTTGTGGAAGTGTCTGCACCTGTGGGCAATTATAATGCTTTAGAATGGCAATTAGTCAATAGTGATACTCAGGCTAGTATTGTTTTACAAGGTATCGCTCAAAAAGACAATGATTCGATCGAATTTACCCTCAATTTGCCTATAGAATTAAATTATGTTTGCGGTGAATTTGTGGGCGATGAGAGAAAAGGATTTTTAGAAGAAGGAAAAACCGCCGAAGTAGAGACAACATTTCATTTTGATCATTTATTTGGAGATAGTGAAACCCCCGCCGATGATGAATTAAATCTAGGTGCGTTAGGCTTTCAACCCCTAGCAAATCTTGCGATTAACGGCATTTTAACCACTGATTTAGCCACGTTAGAACAAAATTTGACTTCCGAAGACTATCAAAAATTAATCAAAAATTTGCACTCTTTAGGACACGTTGGAGAAGGACACTGTAAAATAATGGAGAATTAAGAAAAGTGATTTTTCTAAACAATATTCAAAGTTTAAACCTGAATATGCTACTCACCAAATCTTCTTCCACTAATGTCATAGATTCTTCATCTTTAAGACTTTTGACTGTCAGAGAATATAATTTAATGGCACAAGTCGGTATTTTGACTAATGATGAAAAAGTAGAATGAAGGTTTTAAAACATTTTCTTCCCCCTCTCCCCTCATCCCTTCTTATCCTTATCATTTTTCTTCTGTTGAACTAAGGTTTCGTTTATATTTCTAGCAAAAATTGTCCATTGTTTAACAACCTATGTCACAATGAAAACGTTATGAATAAATAAAAAATAACGAGGATGGATAGTTTAAATTTATATGAATATGCTTGGTTAGTGCCGACATTACCTCTACTCTCTTCAATGATAGTGGGTATCGGTCTTATTTCTTTTAATCAAGCCACAAACAAACTTAGACAAGTTAACTCTGTCTTCATTATCTCCACTTTAGGCGTATGTCTGACTATGGCGATCGCACTATTTTGGAGTCAATGGCAAGGACACGAACCCTATACAAAAATGATAGAATGGGCTAGTGCTGGTGATTTTACCCTGAGTATGGGTTATACGATCGATCATCTTAGCTCATTAATGTTGGTAATCGTTTCCACCGTTGCTTTACTGGTAATGATTTATACCGATGGTTACATGGCACACGATGGCGGTTATGTGCGGTTTTACGCCTATCTGAGCATCTTTAGTGCCTCCATGTTAGGATTAGTTATCAGTCCCAACTTAGTACAAGTATATATTTTCTGGGAATTAGTGGGGGTATGTTCGTACTTACTAATCGGTTTTTGGTACGATCGAAAACCCGCCGCCGATGCCTGTCAGAAAGCCTTTGTTACCAATAGGGTGGGTGACTTCGGTTTATTACTCGGTATGCTTGGTTTATACTGGGCAACTGGTACATTTGAATTTATCCCGATGGGCGATCGACTCCATGAAATTGTGGCATCAGGACAACTTGCAGGGTGGTTAGCGGCTTTATTTGCAATTTTAGTGTTTTTAGGACCCGTCGCCAAATCAGCCCAGTTTCCGCTTCATGTATGGCTACCAGACGCAATGGAAGGACCTACCCCTATCTCTGCTTTAATTCATGCGGCGACAATGGTAGCGGCAGGAGTATTTTTAATCGCTCGGATGTACCCTGTATTTGAGCCAATTCCTGAAGTGATGACAGTTACCGCTTGGACTGGTTGCTTTACTGCTTTCTTAGGTGCTTCGATCGCAATTACCCAAAACGACATCAAAAAAGGTTTGGCTTACTCTACCATTTCCCAATTAGGTTATATGGTAATGGCAATGGGAATTGGTGCGTATAGTGCAGGATTATTTCACCTGATGACTCACGCTTATTTCAAAGCTATGCTATTCTTATGCTCAGGTTCAGTAATTCACGGTATGGAAGAAGTCGTAGGACATGAACCAGTTTTAGCCCAAGATATGCGTTTAATGGGAAATTTGCGTAAATATATGCCCATTACTTCCACTTGCTTCCTCATTGGTACTCTGGCTATCTGTGGTATTCCTCCTTTTGCTGGATTTTGGTCAAAAGATGAGATTCTAGGGTTAGCATTTGAGGCGAATCCAGTCTTATGGTTAGTGGGTTGGTTAACCGCAGGATTAACCGCATTCTATATGTTTAGAATGTATTTTATGACCTTTGAAGGAGATTTTAGGGGGAAAGATCACAAAATTCAAGAAGAATTATTGGCTAAAGCTGGTATTGCTTCAAGTGACAATGGACATCACGGTGAAAAACCCCACGAGTCTCCTTTAACCATGACATTCCCCTTGATGATGTTAGCTATTCCTTCGGTTTTCGTTGGTTTACTGGGTATGCCTTGGAATAATCGTTTTGAGGAGTTTATTGCCAATCCTAACGAAGTAGCAGAAATTGCTCATCATTTTGACTTAAATGAGTTTCTCATCATGGGGGGTAACTCTGTGGGTATTGCTTTAATTGGGATTACCTTAGCGTCATTAACCTATTTACAAGGAAAAATCGATTACAAAGCCATTGCTCAGAAAATCGAGCCTTTATATGAGCTATCTTTAAATAAATGGTATTTCGATGATATTTACGACAAAGTTTTCGTGAGAGGAAGTCGTCGTCTTGCCCGTGCGATTATGGAAGTTGACTATAAAGTCGTAGATGGTGCAGTTAACCTCACTGGTTTAGTGACGATTATCAGTGGAGAAGGCTTGAAATATCTGGAAAATGGACGAGCGCAATTTTATGCGTTAATTGTCTTCGCCGCCGTTTTAGGCTTTGCCATTGCCTTTACTGTTGTTGGCTAGAAGAATTAGGAATGAAGAATGAAGAATGAAGAATGAAGAATGAAGAATGAAGAATGAAGAATGAAGAATGGAAAACAAGGGAAAAATATATAAAAGCATTACTCTAGTAGCAAAATAACTCCAAAACTATTACCTATTACCTATTACTTCTCTTCATCACTCATACTTTTTCAGCACCTCCTAACTATGAGGCAATCCCTATTTATCATTATTATTGAGTAATTTTGCACAGACATCTTTAATCCTCATTCTCTCAATATAAGGCCAACCGCCAATTTCTTCTATATGTTTTAATAATAAATAAAGACGATGACGATTATCGGGTAACGCAGGTTCAAACATTTCTTGTCGTATGTGACGATGTATAGACTCTAATTCCCTAAGAATTAACAGTAGATCAAAAATATTGTCTTGGGAATTTTCCGCTACACTCTGTATTTGTGCCACTAAATTTTTGATTTCATTTTCGATCGAACTAGAGGTGTTATTCATGAATCTTAAAAGTACTTATCAGAAATCAATGATAGTTGATAATTATTTTTTTTGCTAGATAAATAGTTCTTTATTCCTCATTTCTAGTCTATAGCAGTAAAATAGATCATATATATAACTGAACTTTGATATAAAATTGTTAGGGAAAAATTATGGGACAATTAAATACGGCTGAATTATTAATTCAATGTTTAGAAAATGAAGGAGTACAATATATTTTCGGTTTACCCGGAGAGGAAAATTTACACCTTCTTGAGGCTTTAAAAAACTCCTCCATACAATTTATTACCACTCGTCATGAGCAAGGGGCGGCATTTATGGCGGATGTTTACGGGCGTTTAACGGGAAAAGCAGGAGTTTGTCTCTCAACTTTAGGACCGGGTGCTACGAATTTGATGACGGGAGTTGCGGATGCAAATTTAGATGGTGCACCCTTAGTGGCAATTACGGGGCAGGTTGGCACTGACAGAATGCACATTGAATCTCATCAATACTTAGATTTGGTGGCTATGTTTGCCCCTGTTACTAAGTGGAATAAGCAAATTGTGCGCCCCGGCATCACTCCCGAAGTTATCAGAAAAGCCTTTAAAGTAGCAGAAAAAGAAAAACCGGGGGCAGTACATATTGATTTACCTGAAAATATTGCGGCGATGCCCGTAGAGGGAAAACCTTTAAAAATTGATAGCCGAGAAAAAATTTATGCCTCCTATCGCAGTGTCAATTCTGCGGCGATCGCCATTGCTAAAGCTAAAAATCCTTTAATTTTGGCAGGAAATGGAGCGATTCGGGCTAATGCTACGGATGCGTTAACGGAGTTTGCTACCCGTTTAAATATCCCCGTAGCTAATACTTTTATGGGGAAAGGGGCAATTCCTTATATTCACCCACTATCATTGTGGACTGTTGGGTTGCAACAACGAGATTTTATTACTTGTGGTTTTGAGCAAAGTGATTTAATTATTGCAGTGGGATATGATTTGATTGAATTTTCTCCTAAACGTTGGAATCCAGACGGCACAATTCCCATTATCCATATAGGTACTAATTCCGCAGAAATTGACAGTAGTTATATTCCTACGGTGGAAGTTATTGGCGATATTGCTGATTCTTTGGATGAAATTCTCAAACGGTGCGATCGAACTGGTAAACCTGTACCCTTTGCTGCCTCTTTACGCAATGAAATTAGAGAAGATTATGAGCAATACGCCCATGACGAAGGCTTCCCCATCAAACCGCAAAAAATTGTCTATGATTTACGACAGGTAATGGGTTCGGAAGATATTGTCATCTCCGATGTAGGCGCTCATAAAATGTGGATGGCAAGACATTATCACTGTGAATCTCCGAATACTTGTCTTATTTCTAATGGTTTTGCCGCTATGGGCATTGCTATACCCGGTGCGATCGCCGCTAAATTAGTACATCCCGACAAAAAGGTGGTAGCAGTAACGGGAGATGGGGGATTTATGATGAATTGTCAAGAATTAGAAACCGCCTTGAGAGTAAAAACCCCTTTTGTCACCCTGATTTTTAACGATAACGGTTATGGCTTAATCGCATGGAAACAAATCAATCAATTTGGCTCTAAAAGCTACGTTGACTTTACTAACCCTGATTTTGTCAAATTTGCTGAAAGCATGGGCTTAAAAGGCTATAGAGTGACCTCTGCTGACGATTTAATACCTACCCTAAAGACAGCTTTAGAGCAGGAAGTTCCCGCTATTATTGACTGCCCCGTGGATTACGCTGAAAATATCCGTTTTTCTCGCAAATCAGGAGATTTAAGTTGCCCTATTTGGGAGTAATATTTTTGTTACAGGAAGACTGGAAGACAAATTCACTATCCATTATTGACAATTTGTATTAAAATATCATTGAAATCGTTATCACCGCCTCCGAAGGTATCTTCAAAACCATAAATGTTGTTACCAAGGGAGGTAAAGTGTTGGCGGTTATCTTGGTTAGCACTACCATAGGAAAAGAAACTGTGAATCGATGATTCTTCACTTTGGCTTAAGTATTCTTCCACGTTGCTATTGACGATAAGGAAAAAACCGAAAATACTAGCACTAGGTAAGGCTAAGGTATAATTGTCGATCGACATATTCTCAGGAGTTTCAAAAATTAACCCTGAAGATTTAGCTTTTTCTACTGCTACTTTATCATAGTCTGGATCATGGGGCATGATGGTTCGATCGTCCATAATAATTCCTCCTGTTAAATCATCCACTTGATAAATGCCGATGGTATTTTCATTGGCGGTGCTTCGAGCGATAGTAAGATTAACGGTAGTATTCTCACTAGCATCGAATCCTTGAGTCAAGAAAACAGGGGTATTAAGAGCAAATTCCGCAACAGTGTTATTATCATCTTTAAAAGTTAAGGCGAAACCCTGATTACCCTTAGAAGTAATTTCCAGTTGCTCTGGATTTTGTGAACTATAAGTCTCACCATTAATGGTAAGATACAATTCTAAACCATTGTCAGTAAAAGCACTTAACCCCTCTGGTGCGCTGATTAATGAGCCAAAAAACTTGGTTTCGCTACCCATTAAGGTATCTAGGGTAATCTCATCGAGGGTATTAGTTAAAGAGGAATTATCGCTACCGAGTAAGTTTTCTAAGAGGATAATTGATTCACCTTCAGGGGTTTTGATGCCTAACTCATAGTTATCAAATTCGGATACATTTAAGGCAGAAATTTGAAACTTAGTATCAATAGGTTGGGGGGTGTAAAGGGTTTCTGCTTCATTTTGATTGACGACTAAGGGTAAAGGATAGTGATAGGGGGAAGGAAATTCCAAGACACTATCAAGGATTTGTTGTTGCTGATTCTCTACTTCCTCATAATTGTTGCTTCTTTGATTAATTATCTCAAGGGTATTGTTAACGGAGGAAATTCGATCGAGCTTACTTTCTTTGATAGAATCTTTTACGGTAAGGGTAGAAAATGAGATAGCAGAATCAATAATTTGATTGATGGCTTGGGAGTTGGTTAAATCAAGGTTAGAGTTATCATAGATATATTTAGCAGTGGCACGACTAATTAACCATTGTGCCTCATGGGAATCGGTGATACCTGCACTTTGTAAAACTTGCCCCCCTAATTGATAAAGTAAAGTCAGTTGATTTTCTAAAATTAGGAGTTGTTGACTGAGAATTGGATCATCAGTAGGGGATAATGGTGTTTTAGTCAGATTAAAATCTTCAGGAAGTTCAAAAATCGTTAATACTCTTTCTGTGGCTATATCTTGGGGGATTTTCTCTGTCTGTAAGGCTAACACTAAAGCAAATAAATTTGGCACGTTAGCAGACTCTTGTATTCTTCCTTGCCAGTTATGCAATAAATCATCAACGGCGGTAGGAGTAATTAAACCTGCACCTAACTGCCCTAAGATATTACCTAAGTCGAATTGTAAGGCGATTTTGAGGGAGTTAAGATTGGTGACAACATCATCTACTGTAGAATTTTCTGCTGTTATGGCAATTAATTGAGTGCCAATGGTTAAGATACGAGTTAAAACGTCATTAATGTCTGTTAATTCACTGTCGCTAAATTCCCCTCCCACATCATTAATTAAACTGGTAATCAGATTATCGAGAAAAGAGAGATTATAAAAATTACCATCATCCTCATTATACAGACTAAGCGCGATCGAACCGATAACTCGATCGGCAACTTGGGCTGGAGTTTGATTAGTGATACCAGAGATAAACTGAGTTAAAACCGCAATCGTGCCTTGAGTAATAACATGACTGGTATAGACTTTTTTACCGTTAATATCCCCATTATCAAGGGCAGACATGGGATCAAAATTAGACAAATCAAGGGTTTCGGGTAAGGTGAATACCTCTTTAATTTTTGCTTCCGCTAATTCTATATCAATGCCCGATTGATGTAATTTTTGCACCAGACTGGTAAGAGGGGTAATCATATTAGAGTCAACGGTAGCGAAAAGAGGTGTGCTGATAGGTAATCCCGTTGCTGTATCAATACCATTTATAACCACTAAACGTCCATCTTGATCATCTATGATACCATTACGGTTTCGATCGAAGGGGACTAAATCCACAGGCAAATTAAAACTACCGTCATTGTTAGTGATAGTAGAAATTTCTCCTTGATCTAATTGACCATTAAAGTTAACATCAAAAAATACTGTGCCTCCTTGTAAGTAACTTTGACTAGCAAAACCACTGATACCCAATTTTTTTAAGACATCTTCAATATTCCAGATTTTGTAAGTGAAAATATTAATATCAAGGATGGTTTCCATTATCTCGAATAAACCAACATCGATACCGACTTGCACTTTAGTATTTAAAAAAGCCTCGATCGCACCGCTAATTTCGAGTACACTAAGATCACCAGTGAATAAAGGTGATAATTCCGAATAACGAATGATACCATCGCCTAACCCTTGATATTCGCCACCATCGACAAAATCAAGTTTAACATCATTCTTACTTTGCACACCTCCCGTCATCCGTGCTTTTGCGACAATGGCATTGGCTTCCATCCCAATATCAATACCAAAAGAAGCGCCTAACTCATTAACATCCTTACCATTTTCATTGACATCTCGAATATAAAGCCCTTCTAATAGTAAGTTTGATTTACTTTCATCAAAACCTGTTTTCTGCCACTCATTCAACCCATAGGCATCATAAGCTAAATAAAGGTTAGAATTAAGCCCTAATGATATTTGTAAAACTGCATCCAAACCGTAGTCAGGTAAAATGGCATCTAAACCAATATCAGACAAGTCAACACTAATATCAAAATCTAAATCAGGCACATCATAGATTAAAAAGTCAACATTTTCTTCCCCAAGCAATAAACTAGCTACCGTGAAAAAGTCAGTTAACAAAGGTATCTCTAAACCATTTAAGGAGAGAATACCATCAATTAGTTTTCCTAAATCATCTGTAGCGAGAGGATTATTAGCAATTCGATCGAGAATGTTACCATCTGGTATAGTTAAATCATCACGACTAAAATTAACCTCTCCATTCTGAACTTTTGCACTAACTGAGCCTATATCAATTAAAACCTTGCTATCATCGGCAATATAATCATCAACTAATCTTACAACTTCAACCAACTCATTAATAGCATCAATAAATTCGTATAAATCTAAGGAGTCTCCATCATCAAAACCATTAAACCCTAAATTTTGTAAAGCATCGTTATCACCACTATTATCATTAACATTGAGAAGGGTTAACATCATTTCCAATACCGATACCTTCCCATCGTTATTCTTATCAAAAAGAAAGTCTAATTCTAAAGCAGATAGGAATTTTGTATCAGCGTTAAGGGTGTCAATAATAGGATAAATAGGTTGTAAAATTTCATCGATTAAATTAACATATTTTTTTGCATAACCTCGCACTAAAGATTGTACATCTAAAGCCACATTTTGCAGAGTAACCACAAAATCATTAAGTTCAATTTTTGCTTCATCAGCATAGTTATAAAGAGGTAATTCTTCCACTGCTAAATCAAAAGTTATACCCGGAAACAGATTAATAATTCTTTCATCAGGGGTAGCAGAAAGTAATAATTTAGCAAAACTTCCCACCTTAAAATCATAATCAAAATTAGAAAATAACTCTTGAATAGGACGATTTTTAAGTATGTTTAAAGCAGAGGTATCTAGGTTATTACCTAATAATTTAATATCATAGTTTAAATCTAAATCAATACCTTTATCTACAAAATCAACGGTTAAACCGTTAATACTATCGATACCTGTTAAAGTCACATTGTCAAATTTGATGTCTGGATTTAAAACAGTTTGCGAAGTGTTTAAATAATAACCGCCAGTTTTATTAATACCAAAACCTAAAATAAAATCATAAATAATATCTGCTTGGGCTTCTCCATTAACAGTTAAATCAAGGGAAGGAATTGCTAAGTCTTTGCTTAGGGGAATAGTTTGATTATTATAAGTAACAGTAAAGGAAACCGTAAAGGGAGTATCGTTATTATTAGGAGTATAATTTATTTGCAAATTAGAAAGGTTATCCCCTAGAGTTTCGGGTAACAAATTTCTGAAGATTTGCTCTAGTTTCCATGCAGTTAAATTATTAGTTGTGTAAATTTCACTAACAATTTTATCGGTGATTTCGTCAAAGAAAATAGGCAAGTTTGAGCCACTACCAATTAAGGGTAAACTGGATTCGGTAAACGCCCTTTCTATACTATTTAAACTATACTGTAAACCTAACGCCGTATTGACACTATTGAAAGTTCGATCGATAATATTAACTTCAAGGCTAACAGGCTCATCTAAATTTTCATACTCTGGCGCACCATCAAAAATAAATGCTAGTTGAGTTGTATGGTTTTCTCCTGTCTCTGCTATATTTTCATCGATCGCACTTATGGTGACAGTCTGTGGTATATACCAATTTTCAGAAGTAAAAGTGATAGGGTTAACGTTATTTAATTCATTAGGATTATCAGAGAAATTAATTGTAGTTGTCTGAGTTGGTTCACTTAATAGAGAGACATAGAAACTATAGCTTTCCCCTTCCTTGACAACTGGCACAATACCACTTTGAATAATTTGCACTCCAGCCCTATCATTATTGATAATCACGAGGGTATTAGTGGTAGTGTCTCCTAAGCTATAACCTTCCCCTGCTAACAATTCGATAATAACTTGCTTATCACCATCATCAATAAAGTTATCAATAGCGAAAATAGTTAAAATCGTGCTAGTTTTGCCGGGGGGGATTCTGACGCTTCCTGTTTCCAATACGGTTTGATAGTCAAAACCATTAACCGCGCTACTACTGCCTAAAACTCGATAGGCAACATTTAAACCAGTGGCGCCAAAAGCGGAATCAACGGCTTCACTTACCGAGATAGTAAAGTAACCCGGCATGGCTTCTTCTGTGGCATTTTGCGTCACCGCCAAAGTAGCTAAGGGGAAGTCGTTATCGGTGATGTTAACTTCTATGGGTTGAGGAGGAGTTAGATTACTATAGGCATTATCCTCAGATTCAATACTAAAATCAATATTAGTGCTGTGGTTATATTCAATTTTGCTATCATCAACGGCAAAAACGGTGACAGTTTGAGGAATATTCCAGTTGTCTTCATTAAAGGTGAGGGTGAAAGGTTGAGAGAAACCTTGATTAGAAAATTTGATTTCCTCGTTACTGGGTGTCATGGTGACATTGACAGGAGAAAGGGGTTGAGTCTTTAAAGAAACTTGATAAGAATTACTGCTTCCCTCTGTGAAATTATCACTTATTTGAACAACACTAATACCTGCGTTATCATTATCTTGATTATTAAGAGAAATGTCACTAACTTCTAAATTATGATAAAAATCATCACCACTTTTAACGGTAGAAATTATTTTATAGGCAACAGTATCATCATCTATTAAATCATCTTGAGGATTGACATTAAAACTTTGTTCAATATTCCAATTATCAGGGGTAAAGTAAAGGGAAATAACCTCTTGATTTTCTTGAAATTCTGCACTTAAAAGTCCTTCGTTTTTATTGTTTGTGCCTAAATAAACGATGACATTATCAGTGGGTTGGCTAGTTAATTTTACTTTAAAAGTTTGGGGTGAATTATCAGCTTCGCTAGTGGTATAAGTTTTACCAGTGATAGAATTTCCTGCATTATCAGTAATAGAAACTCCTGCGACATCATCATCTTTAATGGTGAAAGTAACAGAGGTATTTTCTGAATCAATATAATAGCCTTGATTTGTATTTAAAACAATGGTAACGGTTTCATCTCCTTCGGCAATGTTATCAGCAAAAGGAGTTAAATCAATATCCGCAAATTGCCCCGGAATAATGGTGATTTCGCCACTAGATAAATTCTCATAATAGTCGATAATCCCATCAATATTACCAAATAATAAATCTTGATCTAAATCTCCGTTAATATCTCCAAAAATTGGACGCACATTGTCTGGTATGGTAAAATCACTGCGTTCAAATAGGCTATTGTCTCGGATAAAATTAGGTTGAGAAGGAGTGCCTATATTTAACCAATATTGCATAACCCCTCCCGATTTAGTGGCGCCGTTGATGTCTCCTGTTAAAACAGCGTCTAAGTCTCCATCTTCATCTAAGTCTGCAAAAATTATACTAGCTCGATCGCCCAAATCCACATTTTGAAAAGGATTTCCTGCGGTGTCTTCCACAAAAACAGGATTTGTTTCACTGCCTGTGTTGCGATAAAACCTGATTAAACCATCACCGCTACCGATAAATAAATCTAAATCACCATCGGAATCAATATCTATGAGAAAGGGAGCGCTATAATCTCCTACGTCAATATTGTTAAAGGGATTATTTGAGCCTGTTATTTCCGTAAAGGTAAGGTTACTATTACGATAAAAGCGAATCTTACCATCACTACTACCTAAGATTAAATCTTGATCACCATCCCCGTCAATATCACCGAAGGCAGGAGTTGAGTAACCGGGGGAAGTTGCACCATTTAAGTCAATGGCACTAAAAGGATTGTTACTGCTATTTTTAGTAAAGATAGGTTGATTCTTTGTACCAGTATTTTCATAATAGTCGATCGAACCTTCATAATTACCAATGACAAGGTCTAAATCTCCATCTTGATCTAAATCTATCAGAAAAGGAGCGCTATAGCTACCAATATCGATACTATTAAAGGGGTTTTCAACACCTCTTTTTTCTTCAAACATACTAAAGGATTGATAATCAATCCCCTCTGTTGCGTCATTATTTCTCGGATTAGTTAAGATAGAATAACGTACTTTGACAGGCTGACTTGAACTACCCTCCCCTACAGTAATTCTAAATTTACCCCCCGTAGTGTCACTTTCTCCTATTTCACTACTGCCTACTATCTCAATGGTAACTAAAGGATCGCTTTCTAGGTTATCATCTACTTCAGGTTCATTATTAACCACATCACTATCAATATCTGTATTAGTAATGGGTAATAGTTGATAAAGTCCGTTATAGTTATTATCACTGCTAGTTGTCGTCACCTTAACATTATAGGTTATATCTCCATCGGCTCGATCGTCCGTCAATCCACTAACATTGATACTTTGATAAGTATTCCAATTATCAGGGGTAAAGGTAAGGGTATTGGTAGAGAAACTATTTTCCGTAGCATCAATTTCGCTAAAATTCAGAGTAACGTTACTGCTAGGTTGGCTTGTCAGCTTGACTAGCAAAATGTCTTCTTCTCCTTCCGTTGTTAAAACACTGGTGATGGTGGTATTTAAAGTATTAGTAACAATGGGAAAGTTAAGGGTTTTGTTTTGATAGTTACTATCTTGACTTTCGGTAACGGCAGTAATTTGATAGTTAAAATCATCACTATTATTAGCAATTAAATTAGTAAGAGTAAGATTTTGTGCAGATTGCCAATTATCTGGGGTAAAGGTTAAACTTCCTCCACTGGCATTATTATTTAAACCATCTCTTAGGGTAACGGTGACATTTTGGGAAGGTTGTTGATTTAATCTAACAGTAAAAGTGCCACTATTATCATTAAAACTAATCACCCCGACGGTTAATAAATCATTGCTATTGGTAATAGATGCAGTGGTTTGAGGAGTAGCAAATTCAATACCAGATTCATCATCATCGAAAATAGTTAAGGTGGCGCTGGATGTAGCATTATTTAGAGTATAACCTTCCCCGGCTTGTAAAGTAACAATGACGGTTTCTGCATTTTCTTTCACCTTATCATCAATGACGGGTACATTCAAGAAAACACTGGTTTCTCCTTCGGGAATTTCTACTATACCTGAAAGCGTACTATAGTCAACATTAGGAGTAGCTGTGCCTGTCACCATATAGTTAATAACTAAACCACCCCTAGGCGCAGGATTACTCAATAATAATTTAAACACCCCTGCTAATTGACTTCCTTCATTGGTATCGTTTTCTAATAAAATACTCACACTAGGGATAATTATAGGGAGGGGGTTTTCTCCTTCCGTGACATCTAAGTTAGGGATGCCGTCATCGGGATTAATGGTAATGTTGCTAGTGCGGTTATTATAGTTACTGTCGTTACTGGTGCTAGTGACTGCTAAATTTCGAGAGGAAGTGATACCATTTAAGGTGATGTTTTGAGGAGTATCCCAGTTAGCGGAAGTAAAGGTAAGGGTAAAAGTATCAACTCTGACGGTGACGTTTTGGGTTGGTTGGCTTGTTAATTTAACACTAAAGTTAACCTCCCCTTCGCTATTGGCTTCTAAGGGATTAGTATTCGTAACCGCATTTTTATTTCGATCGAGAATGGCAATATTCGGGCTATAATCTCCACTATCAGTGATATTAACCGTTGCAGTGATGACACTTCCTAAACCATAGTTATTCCCTACGGCATAGTCTGGGGTAGTGTTCGGATTTTGATCCGCAATTAATGATATAGTAATAGTCTCGGTGGCTTCTGCGATGGCATCGGGTAAGGCACTCAAATATAATCTAGCAGAGGTTGCACCATTAGGAATAAAAACGACATTTTGAGCATTACTACCACTGGTTAACCTTCCCTGAGAGTTAAAATAGTCGGTGAATTGGGTGGCACTTCCTCCCGTGATGTTATAATATACTGACAAACCCGGTTGCTTAGTGACGACTTGACTAAGGACAATATCCACATAACCGATAAAGTCTCCTGTATCGCTACCCTCCTGCATATTTTTAACACCACTAACTGTTACCGTAGGCTCATTGTCGATAATATTTAAAGTAATAGCATTTTTACTTAAATCTATTCGATACCCTGTACCTAAAGCAATATTGTTAACTACGGGAGTTGTCGGTAATAAGGTAAAAGTGAAACTCTCATTGCCTTCGTAGGTAAAGTCATCTTTAGCAAAAACATAAATCGTCTTACTGCTTTCTCCTATACCAATGGGAATAGTTGAGCCTAAACTACCATTATTGGGGTTAGTATCGTTATCAAGGATAATGTCATTACTCGCCCCTGATAAGGTATAGGGAATACTAAAATTGCTGGTAGCAGTGGTATTTAAAGAAATAGTAAATTGCCCAATAATGCCCGATTCGGAAGGATTTACTACCCCAGATGAGCTTATACTGACAACGGGAGTTGGATCGGTTATAGTTAAACTAGCACTTCCTCTGGTAGAATCCACCACATAACCATTATTGATACCGTTACCCGTAAGAGTTATAATAACCGTCTCATTGGGATCATAATTCAGATCATTGATAGGATTGATAGTGATAGTAGCAGAAGAAGCCCCCGCAGGAATAGTTGTATTTCCTGAGATGGTATAATCGACATTATTGGTTGCTGTACCACTTATAGCATAGGTGACGGTAGTAGATACGATCGCACTTTCATCTAAAGTAATGGTAAATGTGCCACTACTCCCCCCCTCCATAGGAGTGCCACTAGCAGTGATACTCGCCCATCTCAACTCATTACGATACCGAAATATATCATCTTCTCCGTCTGTGCCGATGGCAATATCGATAAAACCGTCATTATCCAAATCTCCCACTCCCACGGCGGTGATAGTATTTAACCCACTACTATCAATAGTAAAAAGGGTAAAAGTAGGACCAAAATCTAAATTAGGGATACCATCATTGTTATTGGAATACCAGTAAAGACTGGCATTAGTGTTGTTATTACCAAAAATTAAATCATTATCTCCATCTCGATCGAGATCAGCAACAGCAATTTGTGCTACCTTAAAGTTAACGACTTGAGTAGCTCCAGTAAAAGAACCATTACCTTTATTTATCCAATAGTAAACCCCATTATCGGCGGCGATAATCACATCTAAATCACCATCATTATCAATATCAGCTAATTTTATATCTTGGGGTTGATGACTATTACTAATAGTGGATTTTGTCCAACTTGTACCATTACCATTATTACGATACCAGTATAAACCGCCACTACCACCAGCAACCACATCTAAACTACCATCTCGGTTTAAATCTCCACCATAAACAGCACTAGCATTACTGAGACTACCATCAATGTCTAGTTTGCTAAAACTCCCCCTAGAAGTTTGTCGCCAAATAGCCAAATCATTATCATCTCTTGCTACTGCGACAATATCTGGAAAACCATCTGTGGCAAAATCAGCGATAAATATTTTAGTAGCACCTCTAAAACTATCTGCTATTTTATTACCACTCCAAGAAGTGCCTTGCCCATTAGTATTGTACCAGATAGTAATATCATGATCTCCTGTTTCGGCGGTTACTAAATCTATATCTCCATCTCTATCAATATCTGCACCATAGAAAGCATTGCGCCCTCCTCCTAACTCTCCATGAATTAAAATGGGAGAGGTGTTTTGAGTGCCATTACTATTACTTCGATGCCAAATTAAATCATCCCCCCCAAAACCAGAAGAAACAGCAACGATGTCTTGCAAGTTATCGTTGTTTAAATCGAGAAACATAATACCAGTGGGGGTTGCAACATTGGTATTAACGGTAGCTTTGTTAAATCTAATGCTCATAGCTAATCAATTTTAGGCTTAATAGAAAGTTCAAATTCTGTTTTCTCGCTTGTAGTTTTTTAGCTTTATTTTTTTTAACTAATTATGACTACCTAGTCACATTTTAAGATAATTTTATGGATTCGTCAAGAGGAATGAAGAATGAAGAATTGAAAATTTTAAAAACCACCCTATCCCCTCATCATCCCCTCACCTCATCATTCCCTCACCTCATCATCCCCTCACCCTCAATCTTTGCCGATGCCTTTTTCTAAAGTAGTGACGAAATCATCAAGGGTTTGATTAATGGCGGTAATATTTAGTGGGGTATCTTCTTTGACTAATTTTTGTACTTTGATACCTAAATATCTAGGGATAAATTGTCTTAATTCGTTGCCAAGGGTGACTATCATAAAAGCGACTATATCAGGATTGATATATTTTGGTAGTTGTCCGATTTCTATAGCATATTCAATTTTTTCTTTAATAAAAGCAATAGAAACGGCTTTTGTACGGCGAAAAACTTCGTCACGAAAAGGAATATCTCCATAATGAGGGTTTCTAAACAAAATTTGTGTAAAATGAGGATAATTTAACTGAAAATCAAAGACTGTTTTCAGTAAAGCTCGTAAATAGAGAAAAAAACCGTTTTCAATGGCGGGTAAATTGGCATTTTCTATAAATGATTTTTGCTTGGCAATGCCTATGTCAACTAGATATAA
The DNA here is from genome assembly GCF_050753365.1 of Geminocystis sp. CENA526. Lineage (NCBI taxonomy): Bacteria > Bacillati > Cyanobacteriota > Cyanophyceae > Chroococcales > Geminocystaceae > Geminocystis > Geminocystis sp. CENA526. Next base: position 17,303 of record NZ_JBLZFY010000025.1, on the reverse strand, counting down.
ATATAAGTCTTCTTTCCCCTCAAAATATTGATAAAAGCTGCCCTTGGCAATTTTGGCTTCCTGCACAATGCGAGATATGGATACCGCTTCATAACTATGATTGGCAAATTGTTCGATCGATTTTTCAATGATAACTTGTTGTTTCGTCTCAGGTAAATTAAAAAACGTTTGAGTGGGCATATTTTCCGTGAAATTGAATATTGAAATTGAATATTTAACAATCTCTAAGCTAAGACGTATTTAACTTACATTGTCTATTAATTCTTGAAAATAAGTGAAAATCTTAAAATTTCCCTTTTCCCTTTTCCCTTTTCCCTTTTCCCTATCTTCATCAATCAACTTAAATACAAACTAGCTTAACTAATTGCTAATTGATTCCTCGTCAGTTAAGATATATCTGAGTACATAATTTAGTGTAATTAATAAAATCCCTTGTCTTCTCGATTATCTATCTGTATTTTTGTTCCTGTTGTGCAAATTGTCCACTCTTTAACCCAGTTATTGAGTGGTGATGGCGAATCTTCGGTGTGCAATCGCTATCATTTACACATACTTAAATCTGCGACAGAATTGAAGGAATTTGTCATCGATAATAAGGAAAAATTAGATTGTTTAATTATCCTTAATGACGATGTAAGTATCACTATTTTTAATGAATTTTATCAATTGGGTTTAATATTACCAGTAGTTATTATTGAACCTGATGATTTAGATTTATCCAGAGAATCTATTACCATCGATTCTGAGATTAAATTAAATAATGATTTACCCGAGTTCGATCGAAATGACCATCTTTATCATACCGCAGAAGTGCGTATTAGACTCAGACAATTAGGTAATATTATCACTTATATTGACAAGTCGATCGCCCAGTTTTTACACTTAGCACCTAGTTGTTCGATCGAAGAAAATCCCCATAATACTAGCAAACATATAGAACAAAAACAAAACTTTTTATTATTACAACAACGCCGATTAGCAGAAAAATTAAAAGAAAGATTAGGATATTTAGGGGTTTATTATAATCGCAATCCTAATTATTTTTATCGTTATCTATCTCAGACAGAAAAACAAGAATTAATAGAACAATTAAGCCTAGCCTATCGAGAAATTATTTTAGATTATTTTAGTCAAGAAAATGAAGTAAATCAACAAATAGATCAATTTGTGAATCAGGCATTTTTTGCTGATTTGTCAGTGTCTCAAATTCTGGAAATTCACATGGAATTAATGGATGAATTTGCTCAACAACTCAAATTAGAGGGCAGAAATGAAGATATATTACTAGATTATAGGTTAGCTTTAATCGATATTATTGCTCATCTATGCGAAATGTATCGCCGTTCAATTCCGAAAGAAGATCTACCTTTTGAAGTGCTATTTCCTGTAGATTAAATTAGCAACTAATTATAAAATATAAAGCATAATAAATAACTATTAATATTGTTCTATGAGTCCTCTAAAAAAAACCTATGTCCTCAAATTATATGTAGCAGGAAATACCCCTAATTCTGTTAGGGCTTTAAAAACCTTAAAAAATATTTTAGAAGAAGAATTTAAAGGCGTATATGCTCTCAAAGTAATTGATGTTTTAAAAAATCCTCAACTAGCAGAAGAAGATAAAATTTTAGCCACTCCAACCCTGTCTAAAGTTTTACCGCCTCCCGTGCGTAAAATCATCGGCGATTTGTCCGATCGAGAAAAAGTATTGATAGGATTAGACTTATTATATGAAGAGATAAGAGATAGGGAATAAATAACATTTTTTACATATAAAACTACTTTTTTAAAATTTAATTTAATAACTGTAATTTAGCCCATGGATAGTATAAAAAAAGAAGAATTAAGAGCAAAAGGAGTCAAGAAAATTCGCACCATGATTGAAGGATTTGACGAGATAAGTCATGGTGGTTTACCTATCGGTAGGACAACTTTAGTTAGTGGTACTTCGGGTACAGGAAAAACCCTTTTTGCCATTCAATTTCTTTATCACGGCATCAAATATTTCGACTACCCCGGATTGTTTATCACCTTTGAAGAATCACCCAATGATATTATTCAAAATGCCTATAGTTTCGGTTGGGATTTGCAAAGTTTGATCGATGAGGGTAAACTATTTATACTGGACGCATCCCCCGATCCTGAAGGTCAAGAAGTAGTAGGAAACTTCGATTTATCTGCTTTAATTGAACGTATCCAATACGCCGTCAAAAAGTATCAAGCCAAGCTAGTTTCGATCGATTCCGTCACTGCAATATTTCAACAATACGATGGGGCTTCCGTTGTGAGGAGAGAAATTTTCCGCCTTGTGGCTAGGTTAAAATTACTGGGAGTTACTTCCGTAATGACAACTGAAAGATTAGATGAATATGGTGCAGTAGCAAGATTTGGCGTAGAAGAATTTGTTTCCGATAACGTGGTGATTGTGCGCAACGTTTTAGAAGGTGAAAGAAGAAGACGTACAGCAGAAATTCTTAAATTACGAGGCACAACCCACATGAAGGGAGAATATCCCTTTACCATTACTACTGACGGTATTAACATCTTTCCCCTTGGCGCTATGCAACTTACACAAAGATCGTCTAACACTCGTAGTTCATCTGGTATTAAAACCCTTGATGAGATGTGTGGAGGTGGTTTCTTCAAAGATTCTATCATCTTGGCAACAGGTGCAACAGGTACAGGTAAAACCCTGTTAGTAAGTAAATTCTTAGAAGAGGGGTGTCGTCAAGGAGAAAAAGCCATTTTGTTTGCCTATGAAGAATCAAGGGCGCAATTATCCCGTAACGCTTCCTCTTGGGGTATCGATTTTGAGGAAATGGAACAAAAAGGACTCCTCAAGTTATTATGTTCTTATCCCGAATCTGCTGGATTAGAAGATCATTTACAAATGATTAAATCCGAAATAGCAGAATTTAAACCTAGTCGTATTGCGATCGATTCTTTATCAGCATTAGCCAGAGGCGTTACCAATAATGCCTTTCGTCAATTTGTTATCGGTGTAACAGGTTATGCGAAACAGGAAGAAATTACAGGATTTTTCACTAACACCACCGATCAATTTATGGGTGCGCACTCTATTACAGAATCCCATATTTCCACTATTACCGATACAATTTTAATGTTACAGTATGTAGAAATTAGGGGAGAAATGTCAAGAGCTATTAACGTGTTCAAAATGAGGGGATCATGGCATGATAAAGGTATTAGAGAATATACTATCAGCAAAGCAGGACCAGATATTAAAGATTCCTTCCGCAACTATGAACGTATTATTAGCGGTTCACCTAGTCGTATTAGTATAGACGAGAAAAGTGAGTTATCCCGCATCGTCAAAAACGTCAAGGATAAAACGGCGGAATAATGGAGAATGAAGAATGAAGAATGAAGAATGAAGAATGAAGAATGAGGGTGTGCCAATTTATCTTACGGAAATGAAAAAATATATTATCTATTGCTTTATTTTAGGTATCTTCTTAATATCTGGTGGAGTGGTAGTACAACAAATTAATAATAATTTAGCTAATCTTGTTATCACGATGGTAACGGGAGGCATGGTAGCGATTATCGCAGGAGGAGTTATTTTCCTTTATAGCAATAAAGGTTTTTGGAGTAAACGATCGACGGAAGCCACTACTAACGCTATAATTTCTACCGTTGCCCTATTATTAATTCTAGGGTTAGTCAATTTTTTAGGATTACGATACTCTATCAGACTAGACTTAACCGAAAATCAACTTTATACCCTTTCTCCTCAGTCTCAACAGTTGGTTAAAAATTTGAGTCAACCCATGACGGTATATGTTTTTGATTCTCCTTCCAATGATTTCGATCGAAAATTATTAAGAGATTATGCTAGAAGAAACGATTTCTTTCAGTATCAATTCGTTGATCCTCAAGTTAGTATTAATTTAGCACAAAAATTTAACGTTACCCGTTTAGGGGATGTGTATTTAGAGTTAGGAGACAGAAGGCAATTAGTACAAACGGTATCTCCTCAAAATCGTCTCTCAGAAGTCAAGTTAACTAACGCTATTGCCAAAATCCAACGAGAAACACAACCTATCATCTACATTTTACAAGGTCATGGCGAACCCTCGATCGAACAGGGAATCAATAGCATATCCCAAGCCGTCACCACCTTAACCGATAAAGGTTATATAGTTTATCCCCTCAGCCTTGCCACTTCTCCCCTCATTCCTCCCGATGCAGATATTTTGATTATCAACAATCCAGAAAAGCAATTATTAGAAGGAGAAATCAAAATTATTGAAAAGTATCTTGAAGATGGCGGTAGTTTGTTAGTGATGTATAATGCCCAAACAAATGTTAACCTTGATCCTATTTTGGATAATTGGGGGGTAAAATTCGATCATAGATTAGTAGTAGATGCTTCAGGCACAGGAGAAGTATTCGGTTTAGGACCTTCTATCACCATCGTGGTAGAATATGGGGATCATCCTATCACCCAAGACTTTAATAACGGTATTACTCTGTTTCCTTGGGCTAGAGCTATCTTAACCGATTCGATCGCGCAGGGTGCCCTTGGCATCGAAAAAGTCAGCACTACTCCCCTGTTAATTACTAATCGGGAATCTTGGGGGGAGAATAACCCCGAAGGGGAAACAGTGGAATTAGATACTAGCGTTGACTTACCCGGTCCTTTAAATATAGGAGTAGCCCTAGCTAAAAAAAATCTTCTCAGTGAAAGCTCACAGCCTCAAGAAGCCTTAGAAACAAAAGAAAATGAAGAATCAGAATCGCTGAACGAAATACCCCCCTTAGAGCCAAAAACAGACGAATCAGATACTAATTTACCGACACCTCCGACTATTCAGACACCGCAACCAACAACTTTAGACGTAGGAGGAAAAAGCAAACCTTCAGAGACGAGAATGGTAGTCATCGGTAACGGCAATTTTGCCACAGATGGCTGGTTTCAACAGCAACTCAACGGCGATTTATTTGTTAACACTGTTGCATGGTTAGGACATCAAGACAATACTACCCTATCTATCAGTCCAAAAGAAGCTACTAACCGCCGAATTAATCTCAGTAATTTTCAGGCTAGTTTAATCACTTGGTTAGCCATTTTCATTATACCTGTTTTGGGTTTCACCGTTTCGATCGTCACATGGTGGCAACGAAGCCGATGAAATAATGAGGAATTAGTAATGAGGAATTAGTAATGAGTAATGAGTAATGAGTAAAAAAAGAATTGGGTTTTAATTCTTAATTCTGCATTCTTAATTCTACATTCTTAATTCTTAATTCTTATGATCGATCGACCTATATACTTAGATAATCACGCTACAACGAAAGTGGATTCTCGTGTGCTATCGGCAATGATGCCCTATTTTGCTGAATATTATGGCAATCCTTCCAGTAACGCCCATCTTTACGGTTGGGAAGCCCAAGAAGCGGTTAAACAGGTTAGAATAACCATCGCCCAAGCTATTAACGCTGATGAGACAGAAATTATTTTTACCAGTGGCGCAACGGAGGCGAATAATTTAGCTATCAAAGGCGTGGCTGAGGCTTATTTTAGCAAAGGAAAACATATTATTACAGTACAGACAGAACATAAAGCGGTTATCGAGCCTTGTGAGTATTTACAAACGTTGGGATTTGAAGTTACTTTTTTACCTGTTGAAAAAAATGGTTTATTAGACTTAGATTTATTGACTAAAAATATTCGATCGAACACTATTTTAGTTTCAGTAATGACGGCAAATAATGAAATAGGAGTAATTCAGGATATAGAAACAATTGGAGCTATTTGTCGTGAAAAAGAGGTTATTTTTCATACCGATTCCGCTCAAGCTATAGGTAAAATTTCTTTAGATGTGCAAAAAATGAATGTGGATTTAATGTCTTTAACTGCCCATAAAATTCATGGCATAAAAGGTATTGGAGCTTTATATATTAGACGCAAAAATCCGAGAGTAAAATTAGCTTCTCAGATACAAGGGGGAGGGCAAGAAAGGGGATTTCGATCGGGTACTTTGTGTACTCCACAAATAGTGGGTTTTGCTGAAGCTGTGAAAATTGCTTTAGCAGAATTAGAAGCTGAAAATCAACGTCAAAAGCAGTTAAGAGATTATTTATGGCAAAAATTAAGCACTTTAGAGGGAATATACCTCAATGGCGACTTAAATCAACGATTGGCAGGAAATTGCAATGTGAGTATTGACGGGGTGGACGGTTCAGCTTTATTATTAGCATTACAGTCTAAAGTAGCACTCTCATCGGGTTCGGCTTGTTCTTCTACCTCCACAAAACCTTCCCATGTGCTTAAAGCGCTCGGACATTCAGATAGTTTAGCTAAGGCTTCTTTACGCTTCGGTATCGGACGTTTTAACACCCAAGAAGAAATCGAGGCAGTGGCGGATTTTACCATTAAAACTATTAATACTCTACGTCGATCGATAAAATCAAGAATTAAGTAGCACAAATATTTAATATTTTTTGTTTTTTATCTTCGTCTAATATTTTATCTAGTTTACTCATTCTATCCCTCTGTATTTGCTATTATTTCGTGTTTACTCGGAGATTAAAATTAATCTTTATAAGAATCAGTCTATCTTTTCTCTAAAGTTCGATCGACATTATTGGTTTTTATTTTACAATTTCATTGTCAAGTGAAGAAAGTTGATTTATTTCAGTGGTAAAATTATCCTATTTTGACAAGTTTATATTTATTTATTTTTTAGTTGTCTAATTTCTTCTTTTTGGTAGTTCAACTTAATTTCTAATTCAGCAATCTTGGTGTCTAATTTATCTTTTAATTCTAATAGTTTACTAACAGTTTCAATAGTGAATTTTTCTAAGTTTTTATGTTTATCTGTTAGATTACCTAAATTTTGATGATATTCTTGAGTAATAGATGATAAACTACTAACATTGTCCAATAAAATTTGCATAGATTCTTTTAGTTTATTAGTTTTTTGATCGATTAAATTTATTTGCTGATTATTCTGTTCTTCTTTATTTTTTAGTTGTTTTATTTCCTGTTGTTGATGATTAACATTAACCTCTAATTTATTCGTATTTACTTCTAATTTATCTTTTAATTTTAAAAATTTATTGATAGTATCAAAAATATATATTTCTAACTTTTTTTGTCCTTCTGTTACAATAATTAAATTTTGATGATCCTCATGAACAAGAGATAATAAATTACTGATATTATTAGGCACTTCTCCTGATTGAGTGTTAATTTTTTGCAACTCATTTAATAATTTATTCATCGATGAAGGTTTATCTATTTTTATTATTCCTTTATCAAGCAACTGCCATGAATAACCAGAAGGTAATATTTCTAAATTAGCTAATTTTTCGATCGTCAAATTACTATTATTAGACTGAATTTTTCCCTGAATAATAAATAATGATTTTAAGTTATTTTGAAAACGATGTAAATTAATTTGTCTGTTACCATTAGGCACTAAATAATAAAATCTTTCGTTATTTTCTTCCCTTAAAATCACCCAATAATAACCATTATTTGCATATTCTACATAAATATTGTCTGGACTTTTTCTTCTATAAGAATCCGCCGTCTCAGAAACAGGAGTCGCATATTCTGCTAAGATTTGGGGAGTGTAATTATAGACATTAATTAATTCTTCTTCACTAATATTTATGGGCTTAGGTTGAGGTTGAGATTTACTGCCCGTAACGATAATTCGTTGATTGGCTTTTTCTAACTCTTGACATTTTTTATCTAAGGCTTGAATTTTTTGATAAACTTTTTTGAGAATATTATTAATGTCATCGGAGTAATTTTGATTTTTCATTGTGTTTCTTTTTTCTGTCATCAAGTATCTAACATCTTATGTATTAGATATTTTAGCTATACAAAATATAGTAACTTAATTTTTACAATCCTAAAACTTATGTCATCATAACAATATTTTGTCATTGGGATGCACTTTGTTTGCGTTGCGAGGTACGAAGCAATCTGAATTAAGACATGATAAAAAGTATTTTTGTGAAGGTAGGCAAAAAGCAAGAACTTTAACGTTATTATATTGTTTAGGTTTTACTATAAAAACAACTATAAATTTATGGCACAAGTAAGACAAGTTTTTTATGATTCTTTAGGTGATACTTTAGTGATTTGGTTTGACAATCCTAACGATGAATATGAAGTGGAAGAAACAGAAGATGAAGTTTTATTAATGAAAAATAAAAATGGTAAAGTTATTGGTTTTGAAAAGTTAAATTTTTCCAGTAAAAATCAATCTTTATCGGTTGCTTTTGAGACTTTATCTATTTAGAAAGTTTTATCCCACGGCATAATCAGTCAATTTACGCATCAAAGGCGGATGAAAACCAATGACAATATTTTGTTTTTCTACCCCTAATCTTACTAATTCTTCTGCAATATCTTTTTCAGTCATATTCCACTGAATCCAAATTTTATCGCCTTTTAAATCAATATGAATTAGGCAATAATGGACATATTTTTGCTCCTCCCAACCAAAAGTAATGACTTGATAATGTCCTTTTTCTTCATCAAAAATACTTTGTATCTCTAATTGATCATTTGCTGGTTTATATTGACTATATTCGGTTAAAATTTCTTTAACTAATTGAGAATATTTAGTTAATTTATCCATGTTAATATTACCTCGTCATTTTGGTCAAAAATTATTAGTTTTAAGTTATTTTCTTTAATCATTATAATAAAACTGCTTCTTGTAAAACTTGATTTTTACTTGTAAAACTTGATTTTTAATGGTTTCATGGAGATTATGGGGTTTAGCTATATCAACTTTTATGCCTAAAAAATCTTCTAATTCTTGTTTTAAGGCAATTCGATCGAACAGACTCTCTCCTTTTTTTATATCTATTAACAAGTCTAAATCACTTTTTTCTGTGGCTTCTCCTCTTGCATAAGAACCAAATATTCTGACATTATAACCCCTATATTTAGGACAAATATTTAATATTTTTTGTTTTTTATCTTCGTCTAATATTTTTTTTAGCCATTGTCATTAACCCTCTTACTTTAAAATGGTGTAATCATCATTATTCATTTTAATTAACTATACAATATTTTTATACATTCTTCCATTTTGTTTAGATAAAGTCAGTAGCTTTTCATAAAATTAGTAATTTTAATGCAGTATTTTTACTATGATAAAAGCTATACATTTTGTTTGTTCGATCGAACCCTACATTTAAAATGCCTGATGTAATTTCTACTTATATTTTTGAGATAGAAATTCCTGCAAATGCGGACAATAATCTGAGTAAAGTAGTTATTAATCAACAAATAAACCTTGAAACTAAGTGAGTAAGTAAAATTAATTGTACATTTTATTTTTCTAAAAGCTATATTAACAATGGGTTTAAACCCATTGCCTCTATACAATTAATTTTGCATGAGTACTTATAACCTTTTTTCCTAAAGACAGTAAAGCATTAGACTTTTTCAGCAGACCCTAAATAAAAAAACTGTAGCCCATAGTTTTAATAAACGTTCTATAATGAAAGATGAAAAAAAATCAGTTTTTGTGGGAGGTGAACTAATGACGTTACAAGAAATGATTAAAGACTTAGATAATTTATCATCTGATGAACAAGTTTCACTATTTAATATTCTTGAGGAAAGACTCAAAAAAGAAATAAAAATCAAAACAAAGGATGATTTAAAAACAAATTTACACCATAAGAAAAAAGATTTTTGGGAGGCGTTACAAGAATTTCGTAATCAAGTAGATTTAGAATCTCTGGATGATGATACTTTTGATAATTTACGAGATAAATCACCTGGTAGAGAGATTATTTTATGACTTTAAAATACTTATTAGATACTAATGTTCTTTCAGAGGTAAAACGTCCTTTACCTAATGAAAATATCACTCAAAATATAACATTATATTCTCAACAAATAGCCACTGCGTCTGTGGTTATTAACGAAATGTTATTCGGTATTTTACGATTGCCAATTTCTAATAAGCGTCGAGATTTAGAAAATTATTTGGAGAATGTAATTTTATCTACTATTCCTATCTTTGATTATGACTTAAAATCGGCTCAATACCATGCACAGGAAAGGGCGAGATTATCAAAAATAGGAAAAACTCCTGCTTTTGCAGATGGACAAATTGCAAGTATTGTTTTTACTAATGACTTAATTTTAGTGACAAATAATGTTAAAGATTTTGCTGATTTTAGTGGCTTAAAAATTGCTAATTGGTTTATAAATATCGATCGAAACTAACATTATTAGACTTCAACAATAATAGCAATACAGGGGTTTAAAATATATTATATTCTTCCGAGTCAATTAAAAATCTATTTGATTTTTTAGATTGATATTTTTTCCCTTCATAAAGTTAATTTAATCTGATTTTATAAAATTATAATCAAGTTCGATCACGAAGTGGCGCTGCGCGATCGAGCCTTTTTATTTGTCTAATTTATCCTTAAACTCTTGTATTTTTTCTTCAAAGATACCTTTCACTTCGTGGAAAGTTTTATCAAAATTATCTAAAATTGATTGATCGCTTTTATCATCTAAATTGCCATTAACAATATTTGCGTTAATAATATTCACTTTTGCTTCTTGTAAAATCTCATCTATTTCTATTTCAAAATCTTTTTTCTTTTCCTCAATAAAAATATTTAAGTTTTCTCGTAAATCTCCCTCAAGAGTTTTCTTGAGATTGATAATTTCACTTCTTTGATTTTGAATACAACCTCTTTGTAACAACAACCAAGTTAACCCAGATGGTATAATTTCTAATTGTGCAAGTTTTGTTACCGTGAGAATATTTGTTCTAAATTCTTTACTTCCTTTTAGTTCAAATAATAATCTAATACTATCTTTTAAACGATAAAATTTTATATTACGATTAGCATTAGGTAATAACCAATAATTTTTTATGTTTTGATCTTCTGTTAAGATAACCCAATAATAACCATTAATTGTATATTCTAAATAAACTTTTCTCCCCATGTTTCTCCTATAAGTATCAGCAGTAATAGAAACAGGAGTAGCATATTCTGCTAAAATTTGAGGGGCGTAATTATAAATATTTATTAACTCGTCTTTATCTAAGGGTATTGGCTTCGGTTGAAGGTTAGATTTGCCACCAGCAATAATAATTCTTTGACTAGCTTTTTCTAATTGTTTTAGTTGTTTATCTATATCTTGAATTTTTTGATAAATAGGTAGTAATTGGTTATCAATATTACTTTCTACGGAATTAATAACTGGCTTAGATTCAATATCAATAAAGGAATAATTATTAAGACTATAATTATCTTCTATATTTTCATTATTTAAGTCTATTTCTCCCGAATAAATTAACCTCCACTTTTGACTATCTTGAATTACGATCGCAGGTTTAATAATATTAAGTTCACTACCTTTTAAAGTTTGCGATAAATTACCATTACAAATAAATAATTTTGATTTATTAATTTGCTGTAAAGTAGGAGGATTAAAGAGAATGTCTCTGTTTAAAAATAAGTAATAATTACCATCATTACTGCCGATAATATAATATTCTCCATTACGATTATTGACTTCTAATTCGATAATTCCTTCCCATGTGCCTGTCGAAACTTTGTTTACAATATCTTTTGTCATACTGACTCTAATCGCATTATAGTTGCTGAAAAAACTTTGGGGATTTTCTTTATATAAATTGACTAATTTTAGCTCTGTTGTTTTATTAAATTGATCTATAATTTGTTGTCTTAATTCTTTAATCTCATGTTTTCTCTTATTGTTACTAATTTCGCCTTTTTTAATCTGACTATTATAATATTCAAGTTCTAATTTTAAATCTTTGATAATTTGTTTATTATTTTTATTGGATAAAATAAGCAAAATGATTAAGCTGATCGAACCTAAGTTTAAAATAAGGGTAATAATAATAACAATTAAAAGCTGATTATTATTTAGTAATTCTTGAGATTGTGAATTATCAATATTTTGTTGATTGTTAGAAATTTGAGAAATATCTAAAGATTTAATACTATCAATTTCTGTTTGAATTAAATTAAGTTGCTCTGTTAAAAATTTATTTAATTCTTGATAGGTTTTTTCGCCAAAATTACCGCAACTACTATCATTTTTATCTTTGATAATTTCTAAGGGGATTTGTATTTGTTCACAAATTTCTGTTTCCTCTAATTGATTATCTTGTAAAAGTGTCACGAAAGAAGCTAGATTAAATGTTTTATTACTGGGAGATGTGTCTATTAAATTTAATACTGCTTTAATTTTTGTTTTTTGTGCCTCATTGACGTAATTTTCTAAACTTTTAAGTGCCGTTGTCAACTCATTTAAGTTTTTTTGAATCTGGGTATAAATATCAGGCTGAATTTCTATGATTTTAGGAGAAGTTTTACTAGCTTCCTGTAATTTTTTTAATAATGCTTCTTCTTGTTGAAAATTCTTAGCAAAAGTTTGATATTTGGTGTTCACTTCATTGTACAAATTAACCATATTTGGACTAGAATCCATAGGAAAATTATTTTCTGAAACTGTATTATTTGGAGATAAAGATGTTTTCTCGCATCCTATTAACAGTAAGGGAAAAAAAGAACTTAAAATAATTAATTTAATAACTTTATTGTCCATAATAACCTCTATTTAATATTTAAAACTATAAAAATAAAGATTATTCTATATCTCTTAAATCTATTTCTCCTGACTCAATTAAACGCCAATATTCCCCATGTTTTTCGACTTTTGCAGGACGATTAATTTTTATATTTTCAGCTTTTATTTTTGGACTTGAAAGTTCCCCAATTATATCAAATAATCTTCCATTTCTTATGGTTCTTAATTTAGAATCAGTAATTGATAAATTATTAGATAAAAATAAATAACATTCGTTAAAATTTGTGCTAATAATAAAATATTCTCCCAGCTTTTTATCTTCTTTAAATTCAATATCACCTGTAAAATATTGTTGAAAAATTTTACTAGCAGTTTCATTTGTTAAATTAACTCTGATATTCTGGTAATTATCGAAAAAACTTCTAGGATTTTGATTATATTCTTCTACAATATTAGTATTTTGATTTTCTATCATTTCTTCAATTTCTTCTGAATTTTGATTCATATTATAAATATCATTACCATAATTTCCTAATAAATTATCTTGGTAATTTTGCATTTGAGATAAGCTCTCTATATTTGATTTTGGATAGTTTTCAGGCGGATTATAATTAGATGAATATGGATTAGAAGAAGGAGGAGAAAAAGCTCTTTTGTTAAAATTTTCTAATTTTTTAAGTCTTGATTGAATTTCAGAATATTCCGATTCAATTAGTTTTCCTAAATCATTAATTTTATTTTCTAATTCAGTAATTTTTTCTTTCAATCTTTTTTTATCTTTATCCCATTGATTTAGTTTTGTTTCTTGATTTTTTAAATCTTTACTGATTTTTTGTTGTGGTTTATATACCAGTAAATAACCTCCTACCGATAAACCAATAATTCCGATAAGAGACAGAGAATTAAGAGTTATATAAACAATATCTTTTTTTGTTAGAGATGATGTTGAGCTATCATCCGTTTCGGATTCAGTATTTTTACATCCTGTAAATAGGGAAGTAAATAGGCAACTCAAGATTAATAATCTAATAATTTTATTTTTTAACATAAGTAATTTGTTTCTGAATAAATAAATGAATATAAAAGAATTTATTTAATTTATTGATCGCCAGAATTAAGGGATATTCTGACGATAATAAGCTATAGATTAGTCTTTATAAGAGTCTGCCCATCTAGTTGCCAATACAGCAAGTAAAGATTTTAAACCCATAATAAACGGTGTTGTTTCCCGAATTTTTTTGGCATCTCCTCGAATGTTTAATAATTCATTTTCAAGATGATATTTAACTTCTTTCCAAAGTTGACTATTTTTGTCTTCTTCAGATTCGGAATTATTTTTATCTTGAGGTTTTTGAGGTTTATAATCAGATTTTTCTAAGGGTTTGATACTTTGAATATTCAATGATTGTAACCCAGTATGAAATTCGTATAAAAAGTTTTCCAAATGAGTTAATTCAGGAATATCAAATTTGGTAATATTTCCCTCTAAATGAAAGCGTGATTGCCACATTTCTTCTTTTTCATACTTTTGATCATCATCATAGTATTCAACATAAAAGTTTTCTCCTGCAATGGGTTGTAAATCTTTGCTATCAGTATTCCCTGTAAGCTCTGTTTCACTAAGCACTAAACCACAGGCTACTTCATGTTTTGGGCGTTGGCTTAATTGAGTTTTTTCTTGAGTATCATCAAATTCTGAGGCTTTACTCATGATTAAACTTAATAATTTGTTAAAGTCTGCTCTCGTGTCATAGATACCTGTAGGAGAAAGCCAATGAAAGAAACGAGAAGCATTACCACCGATATAAACAGGAGTAATTTGAGTTCTGCTGTATTTGCCTTCTTGATGTAAAGTTTTTAAGATTAAACCTACATAGTAATATAAACCTGCAACCCCGATCGCCGTAATAGTAATTAAACGCTGAAAATAGCTATCATCATTTTTATAGGTACGTTTTCCTTTTAACCATTTTTCGGCTGTAAATTTTAAAATGACATCAATAGTTGTGGTGATGGTAGATTTGTTTAAGTTACCCCAGTTCCGACTACCACTATCTAATTCTGTCATCAATTTTTTAGCATATTTGGGGTTTTTGGCTAGAATATCGGAAAAAATATTTCTTCCTGCAAATAATACGGAACATTGATAAACAATACTGCGATTTTCCCAGATAGATATATCGGAAGTGCCTCCCCCCATATCAATACAAGTGGTACGCACTAACGGATGTTCTTCTTTATCATTAAAATATTGTGCCAAGGCTACGCTTTCAGTACAAAAACGTTGGTTATCTTCTATGGTAGGGGTAGAATAGTCTAATCCTGTTTGAGGACTTAATTCTTCGGCAATTTCTTCCCAATTACGATGAAAGGTGATTTTGTCAATGTAAGAAAAAGCACTCGGATATGATACACACCATTGTATTGAGTTCATCCCTTCCGCCGTTGCGATCGCTGAAATATGTAATGCTAAATGTCTTAAAAAGAGTTTAGAATACTGTAAATTAGACCATTTGAGATCCCCTTCTATCCATTGTTTATCGGGATCGAATGACATATCAGGAAAATAAATACGTCCGTCTAATATTGGTTGTAGTGTATCTTGATTGCGATCAGCATTTTTAGTGGTTAAAAGAGTACATAGAGGTAAAGGTTGTTCTGATAGTTGTGCGACTTCGGGAATAAAGTTTTCTAGTAAAGCGACAAATCGAGTATCATTAATGCTTTTGGTGAGGTTAATCTGTAAGTCTTTATTGATTTCCAAAGGCTGATCAACACTGTTATTACCTTTAATATAAATATTGGTAAAAGAAGTACCAAAATCAACTCCTACTCGCCATGTGCCACGGGAGTTAATTTCTGGGGGAGTAGGTAGCAAAATTAAACCGATGTCTTGATAACGACTATCTTTACAAATTACATGGGTAGGCATTTTCTCCACTGTCGAAAGTTGGTATGATCCAGTACCATCGGGAGCTTTAAAAGTGCGAGGTTGTTGAGTAGGATTAGGGAAATAAACCTTAAAAGTCTCATCTCCATAATCACCATCGTAGTAAAAAGTATAGTAAGTTTTCCAGTTGACGGCACGGAAATTAGGCCACACTGTTAATACTGGCATATACTTAATAGCGTTTTCTTCCTTGAGAATATACTCTTTTTGCAGACGTAGAGTGTTAAATTGTTTTTGATTACCAATACCAGAGAGGGTAATAGTTAAAGTTAGGCGAATCCCTTGCCCATTCATGTTATTGAAAGGCTCTAATTCGAGGTTATTAATTAAGTCTTCGGGGGTAAAATAGTCCAATAAAATGGGATTTAGGGGCAGTAAAGGGGTAATTTTTTCACCGTTGAAGGTAAGGGGAAGTTTCGCCTTCGGCACAATGCCTCCGGGAAGGGCATCTTCTAAATCTAAGAATGTTAATTCTTCTAAAAATAATTCTTCGGATGTTTTCCAAACCACGTCATCCCAACCATAGTTACCTTCTCGCAAATCCTTAAGATTCAAGGAAGCGAGGGTTTTGTCTTGATGCACCCAAATATTTTGTTTTGGCACTCCCCAATATTCAGAAATATTCTCATCGATGATGATAAGGGGTTTTTTACTGGTATAAATGCCACTAGCAATCACCCGTAAGTTTGAAGGTTTAGGGGGAATTTTAACGGGTTTATTGAGTAACATTAATGCCCCCCGATTAATATTTTCACCAAAGTAGTTAGTATTCTCGCTGAGACTTAGGCTAGGGATTTCTTGCTCATTAATTCGTAAATCTGCTTTGAATGCTCCAATTAAGCCGATAATTCGATCGAGCGCGAGGGGATTGCCATTAAAATTACGAAGACTGCCCTCAATGTTTTCTAACCAACGCCACAATAATTGTTTAGATTCCTCGTTTAAATAAGGCTCAGGGCTTACTAATATCCCGTTTTGATACCATCGTAAACCCTCCCATTTTCCCTCCTCAGAAGGACAAACAAAAGTACTAGGGCTACTCATACCCACGGGTTTGCCATTCCAAAGAAAGATATAAATTTCTTGCCAAGGATTAATACCCTCCCTTGTATAAAGGGTGTTATTAGCGTCTGGCATTAACTGAAATAAAGCATTACCAAAGGGGTTGTTTTTTTCTTTAGCTAAATCCAAAAACTGGACTTTGAGATTAAATCCCTCTACCTCCGCTAAGGCGATAACCGCTAACATTCCTCGCCACTGTGCCACCATAGCTTGATGAATGGGGTGTTTAGTGTCAAAAAGAGCCATTTGAGTAATCATAGGGCGCGCCCACATGGTAGGTACAGAGCTTACATTTTTAATCGCCCCCGGTGCTTGATAATCGAGACTATCAGCCACATCTCGAAAGGCACTATCGCCCTTGCCTTCCCATTGGGCAGGTTGCCCTTTGGTAATATTGGTATCGTCTTTTAATTTGGATAATAGTAAATCTGCCATAGTTTTTTATTTGTTATGAATTGATTTTAATTTGTAACAGGCAAGATGCCTGTTTTACGGAGTTGATTTTGCGTAGGGGTTGAATATTATTCAACCCTTCCTCATCAAAAAACTTCGTTAACCCTTCCTCATCAAAAAACTTCATTAATCCTTCCTCATCAAAAAACTTCATTAATCCTTCCTCATCAAAAAACTTCATTAATCCTTCCTCATCAAAAAACTTCATTAATCCTTCCTCATCAAAAAACTTCATTAATCCTTCCTCAT